>NZ_CDWTMO010000191.1:0-6933 GCF_977946435.1 Frankia sp. CgKIO3
CAGGAACATTTCTCAACACAGGTCCTTCAGACACGTTCACCAGGCTGTAGGTCATGAATGGTGCCATCTGATCCCCGGTTGTACGTGACAACGAAGATCTCCTGGTTGGAGCTGTAGTCCGCATACGGCAGCGTGGACGCGGTCTCCGGATAGACGCCTGCGGGTGGTCCCAGTCTGGCCACGACCTCGGCGTGGGTGTCGCTCCATTCCAGGCCGGCGGGCAGTTCACCTTGATAGACACCGGTGCCCGCTGTACCCGGACCGAAAAGCCTGACCTGGTGGATCCGGCCTGCGTCGGTGTTGAAAAGTATGGTCCCCGCCGCCCGGCACTGGCGCTGGAGCCCATAGATCTCGCAGCCGTTCCGGGTCGTGTAGTCGACGACGTTCGCGTCCCGCGTCGACCTGCCCAGCAGCTCGGTGTAATCTACCGCCGCGTCGGAGCCCGACAGCACGTTGGACACGGAACCGCAGCCGACGAGCGCGGCCCAGCCTAGGAGGATGACGAGCAGGCCGAAAGACCGCCCTACACCGCCCGGCGATGGATGTGCCAGCCGTGCGGGTGGGTGAGCCATCGCCCCCGTTTCGGCCCCGGCGAAGTCCATTCGCATCGTCCCCCAAGAGGATCATCCGGGGCCCGGACCCAACCAGCCGCACAGCCCCCCGTATTCCTTAATGCCCACGTCTGCCCTGGCGGCGTCAGCCCGCCGCCAGCCCACCTGGTCCGTTGCGGGTCGCCGTCTACCAGCGGCACCGGCCCGACGCCGCCGGGCCGGGTTCCCTCGACGCCCAACACGACCGGATCCGTGCGTTCCTCGACGCTCACCCCGGCTGGGAGATCGCCCTACGCTTCTCCGACGACATCTCCGGCGCCAGCACCGACCGCAAAGACCTCCACCGCGCCCTGGCCGCCGCCCGCAACGGGCTCATCGACGTCCTGCTCGTCTACCGGATCGACCGGCTCTCCCGCAACCTGCGTGACACCGTCCAACTGTTGGAAGAGCTCGACGAGGCAGAGGTCGTCTTCCGGTCGGCGACCGAGCCGTTCGACACCTCCACCCCGATGGGCCGCATGCTCCTGCAGATACTGGCCATGTTCGCCCAGTTCGAACGCGACACCATCATCGACCGCGTCGTCGCCGGGATGGAACGCAAAGCCCGCGAAGGTCGCTGGATGAGCACCCAAGCCCCCTACGGTTACCACGTCGACAAGCCCACCTGGACCCTCATCCCTTACGAACCCGAAGCCGCGATCATCCGGGCGATCTTCGAGCTCTACACCCGCCGCCGGCTCGGCGCCCGCGCGATCGCGACCACCCTCAACGACCGTGGACACCGCACCCGCAGCGGTAACCAGTGGACCGGCCACCAGGTCCTGCGCTACCTCGACAACCGCGTCTACCTCGGCGAGTAATCCTTCCGCGACATCGTTGTCGGCGACACCCACCAGCCGATCATCGACCGGGACACCTTCGACGAAGCCCAGCGGCTGCTCACCGCCCGCAGCGAAGCCCACTCCCGCCGGGCCTCCAACGCCTCCGACTACCACCTCACCGGCCGCATGCGCTGCCCCCGCTGCGGCAAGACCATGCTCGGTACCCGCGCCACCGGCCGCACCCGCAAATACCGCTACTACCCCTACTTCACCCGCAACCGCTACGGCTCCGACCGCTGCGACGCCCCCCGACTCGACGCCGACGCCATCGACCACGCCGTCCTCGAAGCCCTCGCCGGCTTCTACCGCGAGCAGCACACCCTCATCGCCGACGCCGTCAAAACGGCCCAGCAGGCCCACCGCAACGCCCGCGGTGACCTCCGCGCCGAACTCGCCACCGTCGACACCGAACTCGCCCAGACCGACCGGGCGATCGACCGCTACCTCACCGCGTTCGAACGTGGCACCCTCGACGAAGAGACCATCGGGGAACGCCTCGCGAAACTCCGCACCCAGCAGAAGTAGCTCCGCCACCGCCACAGCGAACTGACCGATCAGATCGCCCGCGAACCCGTCACACCCGCCCCGGCCGATCTCGACGCCATCGCCGTGAACACCACGATCGTCATCAAGACCGGCACCAACCAGCAACGCAAAGCACTCATCGAAGCACTCGTCGCTGAATTCAAGATCAGCGGAACCGACCGGCTCATACCCGTCTTCCGCATCCCACAACCCGACCCCGACGACGACCAGCCACTCACCCTGACCACCGTCGCAGCCCACCCACCAGCCACAACAGCCCCGAAGGGAACGGTTCGCGCAATGAATACCCGGGTGCGGGAGGGGGGACTTGAACCCCCACGCCCGAAGGCGGCAGATCCTAAGTCTGCTGCGTCTGCCATTCCGCCACTCCCGCGCGACCTCCAGAGTAGCGATCGCCTCACCTGGGGGGCGCCCCGCCTCCCGCCGGGTCACGCCCCGCATCCTCACCAGGACCGTGGACAGCCGTGGACAGCCTGGAGGCTGCCCCAGCCCGGCCACGAACCTTCGTATTGGGCCATTCACGGGGTTCACCGGTATCGGCCGGGTTTGGCGGACGCCAGGCCGGACAGATATCGGCAGTCCAGAGGGCTCACGCCGCCGGTCACCGAGGCTCGTCCCACGGTCGTCGGGACGACAACCGTGAGAGGGCCGTTGTCGTCAGCCTGACTCGCACGGGCATCCGACCGGCGGCAGGGTTGTTTCGCGCCGGTTTGGCCAGGACGGCTGGGAGACGATTCATATGACCCTCACGGAGGTCCCGCGCTTCGCCCCCGCCGGCGTTCCGCCCCCCGCCGACGTTCCGCCCACCGGCGAGGCACCGGCACAGGTCGAGAGCCCGCCGACCAAGGTCAGGGCCGAGGCCAACGTCAGGGCCGAGGCCGAGGCCGGGAACGAGGCCCCACGGCTGGTCGGCCCCGGTCCCCGCCACGCCGCCCAGCGTGCCCTCCTCGAACGGAACCGGGCGTTGAAGCTCATCGACATCGGTCGGGCGACGACCGCGGCCGTCTGCGCGGTCCGTGACACGGGCCTGCGGGTGAACGGCCGGCCGGTCGCCGAGGTTCATCTGCTCATCGAACGCCCCGGCGCGTGGGGCAACGTGTACCCGGTGGTGCGCAGCACGGTCCTTCCCGACCCGGACATCGACCTGAGCGAGGCGGCGACGGCCTCGTCGGGCCGCCCGCGTCGTATCCCCGTGCTGGTCGATCCGCGCCGTCCGGAGAACGTGCTGCTGGGCTGGGATCTGCGACCGGCGAGCTGACGAAGCCGTCGACGAAGCGATCGACGAAGCGATCGACGAAGCCTGCGGGATGGGCCGGCCAGGCGCCTCAGGGACGGTCCCGGTCAGGCGGCGGCGAGGCCCAGGTCGCGCAGCAGCTTGGCGACATGACCGGTCGCGCGGACGTTGTACTGCGCCACCTCGATCGTGCCGTCCGTGCCGATCACGAACGTCGAGCGGATCACGCCGACGGTCTTCTTCCCGTACATTGTCTTCTCACCGAAGGCGCCGTACGCGGCGAGCACCTTCCGCTCCGGGTCGGAGAGCAGCGGAAACGTCAGGGCTTCCGCGTCGCGGAACTTCACCAGCTTGGCGGGCTTGTCGGGAGAGATCCCGAGCACGTCGATGCCGGCGTTGCCGAGCTGGGCGAGGCTGTCCCGGAAGTCGGAGGCCTGCTTCGTGCACCCCGGGGTCGACGCGGCCGGGTAGAAGTAGACGACGACCCGCCGTCCCCGGTAGGACGCCAGGGACACCTCGTTCCCCTCGGAGTCGGGCAGGGTGAAGTCGGGTGCGACGTCGCCGGGGACCAGACGGGCGGCGTTGGCAGTCTCAGTCATGGTCCGAAAAGTAGCCGTGGCCTGCGCAGGACGGCAAACCCTCCAGCGGACAGATCCCCAACGTGGCGAGATTCGGGGGACCAGGGCACGGTCTGTGCACCATGGACCGTGTCTTGGTCCCCCATCTGCTCAGGCTGCTGCGTCGACCGCCGCGCGGAAGCCCTCCGGGGTGAGCTGCTCCCCGGACAGCCGCTTGCCGTTGACGAAGACGGTCGGCGTGCCGGTGACGCCGGCCTTCGATGCGTCCTCGTCGACCTTGGCGACGTACCCGTCGTAGGTCCCCTCGTTGACCGCTTTCCGGTACGCCTGCGAGGTCAGCCCCGCTTTCGCCCCGAGCGTGATGAGCGTGTCGTTGGTGAAGCCGCCGGTGCGCTCCTCGGGCTGGTTCGCGTACAGCACATCGTGCAACTGCCGGAACCTGCCCTCGTTGGCGGCTGCCGCCGCCGCGTTCGCCGCCCGCTTCGACTCCGGCCCGATGAACGACATCATGTGATAATCAATCTTGATTTTTCCGTCGTCGAGGAGATTGTCGATAGTCGGCCCGGTTGTCTTCTCCAGTGTCCCGCAGATGGGGCACTGGAAATCCTCGTATATGTCGACGGTGACCGGCGCGGACGCCTTCCCGACGACGATGCCGTGATCGGTGCCGGTGGCGCTCGCCGGCAGGACCACCGGCTTCGACTCCTCGCGGGAGTTCTGGACGGCAAAGCCGATCGCGCCGACCAGGACGAGAACGGCCAGTACCACGCCGGTGATGATGCCGCGCTGCCGTCGCCGTTCCCGCGCTGCCGCCGCGGCCCGCGCCGCCGCGGCCTTGGCCCGTCGCTCCTGTCCGTTGGCCGCCTTGCCCCCACCTGCCGGGGGGGTCGCGTCGGGCCTCGCGGCGCCGCCGCCCGGGGCCCTACCGCCGGTCGTCAACGGTGTCTTCTTCGACTTCGAAGCCATCAGCGGTACTCCCGGAAAGATCGTTCACCGGTTGGTCGAGGAGGCGGTCCACCGCCAGATAGCCGCTCGGCCGCCAGGCCAGCAGCCCGGCGGCGGCGAGCAGCAGGCTGTCGCGGATCAGCTCGGAGGTGTAGTGCGTCGGGGCATCGGCAGCGAGATCACCCCCGGAGGAGAAGCAGCCGCAGTCGATCCGCAGCCCCCGGGCGGCGGCCGACGCGATCGCTGCGATGTAGACGGCGAACATCACCGCGGACACGACGGCGGACAGCCGCACGGCGAGCCCCACGACGAGCAGTATCCCCAGGGCGATCTCCAGGAACGGGACGCCGTACGCGATCGGCTGCACGAGGGCATCGGGCAGGATGCGGAACGCCCGCACGGAGCGCACCATCCCGTCCGGGTCGTTGACCTTCAACAGCCCGGCGACCAGCCAGACCACGCCGAGGCCGAGGCGCAACACCGTGGAGACGGCGCGACTGGCCGGCTGCATGGGGGTGACAAGGCTGTAGGTGATCGGATTCAAGTCCGTGCTTCTTCTGATCCGGACCGCTCGGCGGTCAGCTTGGGCAGGTCGTCGATGTAGTCCTGGACGCTGGTCCCCGCCAGGTACAGCGCGCGGATCCTGTCATCCCGAGAGAAGACGATGACCTGGGCGCCATGGGTGACCAGAACGGAGCCGTCGGTCTGGACCTCCGGTTTCTCCAGGGGAACGCCCAGGGCCTCGGCCTCGGTACGGATCCGGTCGAACGGACCGCGGGCGCCGATGAAGGTTGCGTTGAACTGCTTAAGCCAACGACTGAGGACCACCTCCGTATCCCGATCAGGGTCGGTCGTCACGAAGACGATCGTCACCTGGTCACGCACGTCCGGTTTCACCTCGCCGAGTGCCGACGCGATGTCAGCCATCGTGGTCGGGCAGACGTCCGGACAGTGGGTGTAGCCGAAGAACAGCATGGTGATCTTTCCCTGCGTGCGTGCGCGCAGGTCGAGGGGACGGCCGTCGGTGTCGGTGAGGTTGAGGGCCGGCTTGGCCAGCCTCCTGGCCGGGACGGTGCCGTGCAGGCCGCCGTTGTCGCCTCCGTTCCCCGTATCGACGATCTTCACTCCGGTGTCGGTTCCCGAGCCGGCGCAGGCGGTGAGCAGCGCCATCGAGGAGGCGACCAGGACCGTGGCAATGGTTCCGGCCAGTGCCGGACGGCGCCGCGGGGAGCGCGACGGGGGGAACTGCCCGGGCGGGGAACCGGCGCCGTGACGGGAACCCGTGTCGTGACGAGGATGGTGGACCAGGGACATGACGCTCCAGGACAGGGCCGGGCAGGACGGACCGGGGCCACGGAAAACGTGTCCGTCTGACCGCAGCAGGTGCTAACGGTGGGAGTCGCCCGGGCGATGCCCACCCGGGCCAGACTACCGCTGGCCCTCGAGCACAGCGTTCAGCGTAATGTCCCGCCGGACGGATTTCGGTGGGCGGTCGCTTCCGCCCGCGGCGCCATCTGCGCGGTACGGAGACCGGGATCGGACGGGGCGAGACGTCGTGCGTCGGTGCGCCCGCGTGACGTGTCGCGCCACTGGCCGTTTGGTCTCGCCGGGCGGTGATGTGTCTGGCACGATCGTTGCAGGCCGGTCGCACCCGACGGAGATGTCCGTGGCGTCCATCGACGCCGATTGACGCCAGCCGCGGGAGCGCGTCCGCCATTCGCAACGGACGAGAGGGCGACATCGGTGCCGCAGGACCCGGCCGTGATCCAGCAACAGATCGAAGAGACCCGCGCCGAACTGGCGGAGACGATCGATTCCATCGCGGAGATCGTCAGCCTGCGCCGCGTCGCCGAGCGGGCCCAGGTGCAGTTGCGGGCGAAGACCGCCGAACTGCGCCACAGGTACGGTCCGGTCCTCGGGATCGGCCCGGGGCCCGCGCTTCCCGAACTGGGAGCCGGCGTCGGAGCCGATGGTCTGGCCCGGCGGGGGGATGCGGGCACGCTGACCGGGGGTGCCCTGGACGGCAGGGCGGTGCCCGGACCCTCCGGCGGCGCCACTGTGGTTCGGGTGGTGCGCTGGGAGCGGGTCGTTCTCGTCGGTGGAGGTGTGCTGCTCCTGGTGGGTGGGATCCGCCGTCGCCGTCGCCGCCGGTCGTCCTGGCGCGGGTGAGCGGCCACCCCGCCCGCCTGGGCCGCTCC
>NZ_CDWTMO010000192.1:0-6920 GCF_977946435.1 Frankia sp. CgKIO3
GGACAGGGTCGGGGTCGGGGACGAAGGTACGAGTGCCGTCGTGCCGAACCGGTCCGCGTCGGGGCTCTGCCATCCGTTCGCGGGCCCGGCATCACGGCCGGCGGACGCGGGTCCGCCACCCGCTCCCGCGTCCACCCTCTCACCCGACCGCCGCCCAAGGTACTGGCCCGACGGATCGACGATCATGAGAACGTTGTCCGGCTCGCCCGGCGTGACCCCGAAGGACGGCATCTGCGCCGGCGGGGCCGACGGCAGGTAGAGGGTGAAGGTGCTCCCACGGCCGACCACGCTGGAGACCGCGATGGCGCCGCCCAGCAGGCGGGCGATCTCCTTGCTGATCGACAGGCCGAGCCCGGTGCCGCCGTAGCGACGCGACGTCGTGCCATCCGCCTGCTGGAACGCCTCGAAGATCATCCGAAGCTTCTCGGCGGCGACCCCGATTCCGGTGTCGGTGACCGCGAACGACAACACCGTGCCCGCGGAACACAGGCTCGGCGAGAGGAAGGGCAGATCCGACCGGGCGACGGTGACGTCGAGCCGGACGGTGCCGGTGTCGGTGAACTTCACCGCGTTCGACAGGAGGTTCTTCAGCACCTGCTGGAGGCGCTGCTCGTCGGTGACGAACTCGGCTGGCACGTCGGGAGCGAGGTTGACCTGGAATGACAGGCCCTTCTCCTCCGCCACGGGGCCGAAGACCCCGGCGACCGCGTCGCAGAGCGCCGCTGTGCGCACGGTGGTCGCATCGACGTTCATCTTCCCGGCCTCGACCTTCGACAGGTCCAGGATATCGTTGATCAACTCGAGCAGCTCGGAACCGGCGGAGTGGATCGTCTCGGCGAAGTCGATCTGCTTGCGGGAGAGGTTACGGTCCGGGTTGTCGGCCAGCAGCTTGGCGAGGATGAGCAGACTGTTGAGCGGCGTGCGCAGCTCGTGGCTCATGTTCGCCAGGAACTCCGACTTGTACTGCGACGACAGCGCCAGCTGCTCGGCCTTCTCCTCCAACCCGATGCGGGCCAGCTCGATCTCGTGGTTCTTCTCCTCGAGCAGCGCCGCCTTCTCCTCGAGCTCGTTGTTCGTCCGCTGCAGCTCGACCGACTGCGAACGCAGCTCTTGGGTGAGCCGCTGGGACTGGGCCAGCAGCTCCTCCGTCCGAGCGTTCGCCATGATCGTGTTCAGCACCACCCCGATGGTGTCGACGAGCTGGTCGACCAGGGTGAGGTGCAGCTCGGAGAACGGCGAGAACGAGGCCAGCTCGATGACGCCGAGCACCTGGTTCTCGAACACGACCGGCACGACGACCAGGTCGCACGGCGGCGCCTCGCCGAGTCCGCTACGGATGTTGAGGTAGCCGGCGGGTACGTGCTCGACCCGGATACGGTCGCGCTCCAGGGCCGCCTGCCCGATGAGTCCTTCGCCGAACAGGAAGGTGCCGTCCGAGCGGCGCCGGGGCACCGAGCCGTAGCCGGCGACGTAGCGCAGCTTGTCACCCTCGATGAAGTCGAGCAGGTAGACCGTGCCCTGCTGGGCGTTGACCGCGGGCGTCATCTCACTGATGATCATCTGGCAGACTGTGTAGAGATCGCGCTGGCCCTGCATCTTGCTGCCGATCCGGGCCAGGTTGGACTTCAGCCAGTCCTGCTGGGCGTTGACCTCGGTGGTCTCGCGCAGTCGCGCGATCATTTGGTTGATGTTGTCCTTGAGCTCGGCGACCTCGCCCTCGGCCTCCACCGAGATGGACCGGGTCAGGTCACCGCGGGTCACCGCGGTGGAGACGTCGCCGATCGCCCGCAGCTGGATGGTCAGCGTGGACGCCAACTGGTTGACGTTGTCGGTGAGGTCCTTCCACGTTCCGGCGACTCCGGCTACGGTGGCCTGACCGCCGAGCTTACCCTCGACGCCGACCTCCCGGCCCACCCGGGTGATCTCCGCGGCGAACGAGGAGAGCTGGTCGACCATCGTGTTGACGGTGTCCTTCAGCTCAGCGATCTCACCCTGCGCGGTCACGGTGATCTTCTGGCTCAGGTCGCCGCGGGCCACCGCCGTGGTCACCAGCGCGATGTTGCGGACCTGGCTGGTCAGGTTGCCCGCCATCGAATTCACCGACTCCGTCAGGTCCCGCCACACCCCCGACACCCCGCGCACATGCGCCTGGCCGCCCAGGTTGCCCTCCGTGCCCACCTCACGGGCGACCCGGGTCACCTCGTCCGCGAACGACGACAACTGGTCCACCATCGTGTTCAGGGTGTCCTTGAGCTCCAGGATCTCACCCTGGGCCGCCACGGTGATCTTCTGCGACAGGTCGCCGCGGGCGACGGCGGTAGCGACGAGCGCGATGTTGCGGACCTGGCTGGTCAGGTTGCCCGCCATCGAGTTCACCGACTCGGTGAGGTCTCGCCACACCCCCGACACGGCCCGCACATGCGCCTGCCCGCCCAGGTTGCCCTCCGTGCCCACCTCCCAGGCGACCCGGGTCACCTCGTCCGCGAACGACAACAACTGGTCCACCATCGTGTTCAGGGTGTGCGCGAGGCCCGCGACCTCACCCCGGGCGTCGACGGTGATCTGCCGGGTGAGGTCGCCGCGGGCCACGGCCGCCGCGACCTCGGCGATGCTGCGAACCTGGGTGGTGAGGTTGCCGGCCATGACGTTGACCGAGTCGGTCAGGTCGCGCCAGACCCCGGAAACACCCTTGACCTGTGCCTGGCCGCCTAGCTTGCCCTCGGTGCCGACCTCCTTGGCCATCCGGGTGACCTCGTCGGCGAACGCGGAGAGCTGGTCGACCATCGTGTTGACGGTCGATTTCAGTTCGTGGATCTCGCCGCGGGCGTCCACGGTGATCTTCTGACTCAGATCACCCTGCGCAACCGCGGTGGTAACCTGAGCAATGTTGCGGACCTGACTGGTCAGGTTGCCCGCCATCGAATTCACCGACTCGGTGAGGTCCCGCCATACCCCCGAGACGCCCTTGACCTTGGCCTGCCCGCCCAGGTTGCCCTCCGTGCCCACCTCGCGGGCGACCCGGGTCACCTCGTCCGCGAACGACGACAACTGGTCCACCATCGTGTTCACCGTGGTGCCGATCCGCAGGAACTCCCCACGCACCGGCTGGCCGGCGATCTCCAACGCCATGTGCTGGGACAGGTCCCCCTCGGCCACCGCCGCTATGACCCGCGCCACCTCGTGGGTCGGCCGGGCCAGGTCGTCGATGAGGGAATTCACCGCCTGCGTCATGTCGGACCAGCCGCCGGGGCTGCCCATGTCCTCCATCCGCAGGGTGAGCCGGCCGTCACGGCGGATCACCTTGCTGACCCGGGCCAACTCACGCGCGTGGCGCTCCTGGATGGCGGCCAGCTCGTCGAACTTGCGCACCACGTCACCGGCGTAGCCGTCCCGCGCCGCGAGGCGGGTCGAGAAGTCGCCCTCGCACAGGCGGGTCAGCCCGTGCAGGAGATCCGCGATCAGCTCGTCGGCGGCGGCCATCGGCGCCCGAGTGTCGTTCGCGGGAAGGGATGCATGGGGCACGATGGTCGCGGTAGCGTCACCGCCGGGTGCATCCAGATCATGACGAGCCGAGGGTTGCGGGTCGTATGCGGGGCTCATTGGTCTCCTACCTGAGCTCGGTCGACACGATCGTCCCGGATCCCGGGCCGGGCGGAGGACCCGGGTCAAGGGCGGTCTCCCACGGGCACCAGCGTGGGGCGGCGTCGGTGGACAGGTGACACCAGCCGCCAGTATCCGCCTCACGATGGACAACGCAGGAGAGACTGAGCACATGTATGGCGCAGCAGGAGGTGGGACGATGCCGGAGCGCGCCATCGCGTTGCCACCGACGCCCGACTCCCCCCGGGCCGCCCGGCGCTTCCTGCTCGAGGCGTTGCACGGGCGGCTGGACGACGACCTGTTGGACTCCGCGCTTCTGCTCGTCACCGAGCTGGTCACCAATGTCGTCGTGCACGCGGGCACCTCGGCCACCGTGGAGGTGCGCGCGGACGGTGACGGCGTGCGGGTCGGGGTCGCCGACCGGCATCCGGTCCGCATCGGCATGGCCCGGGTAAAGAAGGTCGGGGACGCCGACTTCGGCATCGACGGGCTGCGCGAGGACGGCCGCGGCCTCGCCCTCGTTGACGCGCTCGCGACGAGCTGGGGGACCGAGCACGGCCGCGGCGGCAAGACCGTCTGGTTCCGCCTGGGAACCGTCGGCGACGGCTCGCACACCCCGGCGGCGGGCGACGACGAGGCCGCCGGTGCCTCGTCGTCCGCGTCCTCGTCCTCGCCCGCTGTGGCTGTGACCAGTCCCGCGCCCCGCGCGGCCCCGGCCCCCGTGGTACCGGCGCGTCCGGTCCGGCTGATAGCCCGGGACACCGCCCGTGCTCTCACCGCCGAGGGCGAGGTCAGCGAACTGCTCGCGCAACTGGTGGACACGCTCGCGGTAACCGCTGGGTTGGTGCGGCGTCCCGGGCGCGACGGCGGCCGGTTGGAGACCGTGGCCACGCTTGGGGCCGTCAGCTCGGTCACCGAGGCGCTCTCGTTCCCGCTGGATCCGACGCAGGAGAGCCTCGGCGAACTGCTGCTCTGGCCGGCGGCCGGCGGCCGCCCGAGTGGTTCGGGCGGCACCGGCGGTTCGGGCGGAGCGGAGGTCTCTGGCGAGGTCCGCTGGACGGATGCCGCCGCGGCGGCCGGGCTGGACGTGGAACGCATCCGCCTGACGACCCGATGGATGGCCCTGGCCCTCGGCGGCGGCGACATGCGACGCGCCGAGGAACGCCGCATCGGGATGCTGTCCTTCCTCGCCGAGGCGTCCGATCTGCTGGCGGGCAGCCTGGACCTGAGCCGCTCGCTGGCGCTGCTCGCGCGGTTGCCGGTCCCACGGTTGGCCCAGTGGTGCGCGGTGTACCTGCACCGGGAGAACGCCGATCCCGCCCTGTGGGCGGCGGCGCACGCGGAGGAGAATGCGGCGGGCGCCCTCACCGCTGCCGCGGTCGACCCGGACGGCCTGTTGATGGCGGCGGTGCGCTCCGCGAGCGGAGACCGGGTGCGTTCGCTGACCGCGCTCGGCGGACCGGCGCTCGTGATGGTACTGCGGGCCCGGCGGCGGGTACTCGGGGTGCTCGCGCTCGGCCGCCCCGAGGGCAACGCCTTCGCCGCGGACGAGATCGATCTACTCGCCGACCTCGCGCGCCGGGCCGCCTTCGCAGTCGACAACGCCCGGCTCTACAGCCGGCAGGTGGAACTGGCCGGCACGCTCCAGGCGGGTCTGCGCCCACCGGAGCTGCCGATGATCGAGGGACTGGATCTCGGTTCCGCCTATGGCGCCGCGCAGTCGGCGGGTCTCGACGTCGGCGGCGACTTCTTCGACCTGCTGTCGGGTCCGCTCGGCTGGACGATCGCCATCGGCGACGTCTGTGGCAAGGGTGCAGAGGCCGCCACCGTGACCGGGGTGGCCCGCGCCGTCCTGCGGCTGCTGACGGGCCGGGGTACGGAGCTCGGCGAGGTGCTGCTCGAGTTGAACCGGACCCTGCGCGACGCCACGTCGTCTCATCCGAACGGGCAGAGCCGGTTCTGCACCCTGGCCGCCGCCGCGATCATGGCGCCGGCCGGCGGACCCGCGGGGAGCGAGTCCGCCGACACCAGCACCGGCACCGGCACCGGCACCGGGATCCGACTGCGGCTGTTCCTCGCCGGCCATCCCCAGCCGGTGGTGCTGCACGCTGACGGGCACGCCTCGCTCGTCGGTCGCCCGGGAACCCTGCTCGGCGTCCTCGACGACGACGAGGTCTCGTTTCCGGGGTTCGAGATCGTCCTGCGCCCGGGCGAGTCACTGGTCTTCTACACCGACGGGGTGATCGAGGCCCGCAATGGCGGGAAGCTGCTCGGCGAGGACCGGCTCCTCGACGCGATCGGAGGGTGCGCGGGACTGTCAGCGCAGGGGATCGCGGATCGCGTCCTGGCCGCCGCCGAGCGGTTCGCCGGCGGCAACCTGCGCGACGACGTCGCGATCCTCGTGGCGCGCGTGCCCGGCTGACCGGCATGATGGGCGCTCCGGGCTACCTCCGAGGGCACCTCCAGTACGCCCGCGGGCGTACTGCGGGCCCCGGACCCCACGGGCACGAAGGCCCGGACCCCACGGGCACGAAGGCCCGGACCCCACGGGCACGAAGGCCCGGACCCCACGGGCACGAAGGGCCCACGGAGAGGGGACACCACCGGATGCCGTATCGGCATGGCCTCAAGAGGTGCGATCCGGAAACAGAGGCTTCAATCCCCACCCAGTGGGTAGAGCCACCTCGATATCCTCGCACAGGTTTGGTGGTCGATGAGCGCGTTTTCGGTCCCGATGGATGTGGTACGGCAGGCAACGTCCAGTTGCCCACCCGCAACCCACATACTCGCCGAGCTCCCCTATCTGCCCTCTGCCGTCCCGCAGGCCCGCAGGGTGCTCCGTGAGGGCATCCGGCTGGCGGACCTTCCCGAGGACGTGCGCGGCACCGCCGAGCTGCTCGTCAGTGAGCTCGTGACGAACGCGGTCAAGTACGGGCAGCCGCCGCTGTGGCTGCTCATCGAGATACGGCCCGGTCTGATCCACGCGTCCGTGTCGGACACCTCGACGGTCCTGCCGCAGCGGCGTGAGGCCGCGCCGGACGCCGAGGGCGGTCGCGGCCTGCTGGTTCTCGACACGTTGGCGGGCAGCTGGGGGACGGTGGCGGTCGAGTCAGGGAAGTACCTGTGGTTCGACCTGCCGGCGCCGGTGATGGGTCGGCGGTCCACCTCCGTCCCCGAAGCCGACGGCGCGGCATCCCCGGACGCCGGGAACTCCTCGCTGCCCGAGGGGCCGTCGTCCGCCGACGGGTCGTCACCGACCGAACCCGCCGAACCCACCGCCGTGACCCGCTCCGCCCCGGCGGCCCGGTGCTCCCCACCGA
>NZ_CDWTMO010000193.1:0-6838 GCF_977946435.1 Frankia sp. CgKIO3
TGCGGAAGACAAGCCTAGAGGCGGCGAACGCGCTGCGTAGCCTGGGGTTGGCTACTCACGTCGTCGAGTTCGCGCCCCGGCTGATGCCGGCCCAGGTCGACGAGGCCGGCGGGCAGACGCTGCGAGCCCACATCACCGGGCTCGGGATCGGCGTCCACACCGACACGGCCACCGAGCGGATCGAGGCCGATCCCGACGGGCGGGTCACCCGGATGGTCTTCGCCCGTCACCCCGAGGGGCTGGCCGGCCTCGACGCCGACGTCGTCGTGTTCTCGGCGGGGATCCGCCCGCGGGACGCCCTGGCCCGCGAGTGCGGACTCGACGTCGGGGATCGCGGCGGCATCGTCGTCGACGAGGGCTGCCGCACCAGCGACGAGCACATCTACGCCGTCGGCGAGTGCGCCCTGGCGGCCGGACGGGTGTACGGGCTGGTCGCACCCGGATACGCGATGGCCGAGGTCGTCGCGGACCGTCTGCTCGGCGGCGGCGCGACCTTCACCGGTGCCGACATGTCGACCAAGCTCAAGTTGCTCGGCGTCGACGTCGCGAGCTTCGGGGACGCCTTCGGGACGACTCCCGGTGCGCTGCCTATCACGTTCGCCGACCCGGTGGCCAAGGTCTACAAGAAGCTGGTGCTCTCCGACGACGCGCGTAGCGTCCTCGGTGGCATCCTCGTCGGCGACGCCGGGGAGTACGGCATGTTGCGGGCCATGGTCGGCTCCGCCGGGGTCGTGCCGGACGATCCCGCGCGGCTCATCCTGCCGGACGGCGACGGCGACGGGGCAGGGGCCGGCGGCTCCGGGGCCGGGGTGGCGCTCCCCGCCGGGGCGCAGATCTGCTCGTGCAACAACGTCACCCACGGCCAGATCTGCGCCGCGATCAGCGAGAACGGCCTTACCGACGTCGCCGGGATCAAGGGGTGTACCAACGCGGGCACAAGCTGTGGCAGCTGCGTGCCGATGCTCAGGACAATCCTCGGCCAGCAGCTCGCCGCCGCGGGCATCGAGGTATCGAAGGCGCTGTGCGAGCACTTCGACGTCAGCCGGGCTGAACTGTTCGAGATCGTCCGGGTGCGGGGGATCACGACGTTCTCGCAGCTGATCGCCGAGCACGGTCGGGGCCGGGGCTGCGAGGTTTGCCGGCCGGTGGTGGCCTCGATTCTCGCCTCCCTTTACAACGGGTATGTCCTGGCCGGCGAGCAGGCCGCCCTGCAGGACACCAACGACCACATGCTCGCGAACATGCAGAAGGACGGCACGTACTCGGTCGTCCCCCGGCTGCCCGGCGGCGAGGTCACGCCCGAGACGCTCATCCTGATTGGCGAGGTGGCCCGGGACTTCAACCTCTATACGAAGATTACCGGTGGGCAGCGCATCGACCTCTTCGGCGCCAGGGCCGAGCAGCTGCCGAAGATCTGGAAGCGGCTGACCGACGCCGGACTCGAGTCCGGACACGCTTACGGCAAGGCGTTGCGGACGGTGAAGTCCTGCGTCGGGGAGACCTGGTGCCGCTACGGCGTACAGGACTCCACCACGCTGGCCGTCGACCTGGAGCTACGCTACCGCGGTCTGCGATCTCCCCAAAAGATCAAAATGGCGGTCTCCGGCTGTGCCCGGGAATGCGCGGAGGCGCGGTCCAAGGACGTCGGGGTGATCGCCACCGAGCAGGGCTGGAACCTGTACCTGGGCGGCAACGGCGGTCACCGGCCCCGGCACGCGGAGCTGTTCGCCTCCGACCTCGACACCGAGACGCTCGTCCGCTACATCGACCGGTTTCTGATGTTCTATGTGCGCACCGCCGATCGCCTCCAGCGCACCGCGCTGTGGGTGGAGAGCCTCGACGGCGGCCTCGGACATGTCCGCGAGGTCATCGTCGACGGCTCGCTGGGCATCTGCGCCGAACTCGACACGGCCATGGCCCACCACGTCGCGACCTATCAGGACGAGTGGAAGACGACGCTGGCCGATCCGGTCGCACTGCGCCGGTTCGCCTCGTTCGTCAACGCCCCCGAGGCGGCCGACCCCGACGTCATCCACCTCCTCGAACGCGGCCAGCCCCGGCCGGCCCGCCCGGCCGAGCGGGCAGCCCTCATCGCCGGTGCCACGCTCCCCGTGGTGGCTGGCCGTTTCCTTACCTATCCAGGCTCCTTGCCTATCCAGAGGGACGAAACGGACACAAAAGCCTCTGAATAGGCAAGTAAGCGCATCCCGGACGATCTGGAGGCCGCCATGATCTGGACCGACATCTGTGCCCTGGACGATCTGACTCCCGATCGCGGCGTGGCCGCGCTCGTCAACGGCGCCCAGGTGGCCATCTTCCGGCTGAGCGACGGTCCCGTGCTCGCCGTCGGCAACGCCGACCCAATCGGCCTGGCCAACGTGCTCTCCCGGGGTCTCGTCGGCTCCCGCGGAGACCGGGCCGTGGTCTTCTCGCCGTTACACAAGCAGGCGTTCGATCTGGTGACGGGGGAGTGCCTCGATGCCGAGGGGGTGCGCCTCCCCGTCTACCCGGTGCAGGTGCAGGACGGTCGGGTGCTGGTCGGCCCCGTCGCGGCGGCCCGTCCGGTCAGCTGAGGCGGTCAGCCGGCCGGTCAGCCGGAATGGTCGGCTGCGGCGATCGGCCCCGAACGGGCTGGTCAGGCCGCACACTGGGAGAAAGCCGACGCGGGAGGGGACGAAGATGACCGGTGTGCAGACAGCCCCGGGCGGATGGGTGGCCCTTGTCGGTGGCGGTCCCGGGCGGGCGGATCTGATCACCGTACGCGGTCTGCGGCTGCTCCAGGCTGCGGATGTCGTGGTGGTCGACCGGCTGGCTCCCCGTGAGCTGCTGGATGAGGTGCGACCCGGTACCGAGATCATCGATGCGGGCAAGGCGCCGCACGGTCACAACCTGACCCAGGACGAGATCAACGCGGTGATCGTCGATCGGGGACTGCGCGGGCTCGGCGTCGTCCGGCTCAAGGGCGGTGATCCGTTCGTCTTCGGTCGTGGCGGCGAGGAGGCCCTGGCCTGCGCTGCGGCCGGCCTGCCCTGCGAGATCGTCCCCGGGGTGACGAGCGCCGTCGCGGTCCCCGCGCTCGCCGGGATCCCGGTGACCCACCGGGGCATCACCCAGGACGTGGCTGTCGTCAGCGGCCATATCGATCCGTCGCATCCCGGTTCCACCGCCGACTGGGACGCGCTCGCTACCGGTCCGGGCACAGTCGTCGTGCTGATGGGCGTCGGGGCACTGCCCGAGATCAGTCACGAGCTGGTGAAGCGGGGCCGCCGGCCGGAGACTCCGACCGCGGTGATCCACGCTGGCGGGACAGCCGACGAGACGATCATCACCGGGCCCCTGGCGGATATCGCCCGGCTCGCGGCCGAAGCCGCGATCAGTTCTCCCGCGGTTATCGTAATCGGAGATGTGGTTTCGCTACGTGATCGAATTATCGGCGTGATGGGTACCGTCGGGGCGGTCCCGGCGGAACCGCTTCCGGTGGAGCCCACGGTGTCGGCTTGACGCTCCCGCCGTCGGGTCGCCCGTGTCCACCCGGACCTTCAGCGCAGCGCCAGGATCCGGTCGTCCCCCTTTCTCGGGTCCCCTCGGCCGTCGGTGTTGCTGGTGATGATCCATACCGATCCGTCCGGTGCGAGCACCGCCGCGCGCAGCCGGCCCAGCTCACCGGTGAACGCCGCGCGGGGGGCGCCACGCACATGGTCACCGGCCAGGCCCACCTCCCACAGCCGCTGTCCGCGCAGCGCCGCCACGTACAGGGTGTCTCCACGGATCGCGACGCCGCTCGGGGATGCTTCGGCGGTGGTCCAGGTGACGAGGGGATTGCGCAGGCGGCCCTTGTCGGTGTCGCCGACGCCCTCCACCATCGGCCACCCGTAGTTGCCGCCCGGGATGATCAGGTTCACCTCGTCGAAGTTGTTCTGGCCGAACTCGGATGCCCACAGCCGTCCGGCCGTATCCCACGCCAGGCCCTGCACGTTGCGGTGGCCCATGCTGTAGATCAGCGAGCCCGGGAACGGATTGCTCGGCGGCACGCTTCCGTCGGGACGCATCCGTAGGATCTTGCCGTTCAGACTGGCGCGGTCCTGCGCCCGTGTGGTCACGCCGGCGTCCCCTACCCCCGCGTACAGCAGGCCGTCCGGGCCGAACCTGATCCGTCCGCCGTTGTGGATCTGGGCGTTCGCGAGCCCGGTGAGGATCGGTGCGGGGGAACCCGCCCAGTTCCCGGTCAGCCGGAACCGCACGATCCGGTTGTCGGCCCGGGTCGTGTAATAGGCGTACACGAAGTGATCGGCCGCGTAGGTGGGGGAGACGGCGAGGCCCAGCAGCCCCGATTCCCCGCTGTGCACCATGTCCGGAAAACGGGCGACCTCGGTAGGCTCGCCACCGCCGGCCGGGCGACGCAGGATACGGCCGCTGTCCCGTTCGCTGATCAAGGCGTCCCCGGAGGGGAGGAAGGCGACATCCCAGGGCGCCGCGAGACCCGTGGTGATGATGCGCAACTCGGGCTGCGGGCTGTCGCGACCCGCCGACGGTGCGGTGGTGGCCGGCTTCGACGACTCGGCCGGCCAGGGGCGGCCACCATTCCCGCCGCAGGCGGATACGCCGAGGCCCACCAGGGCGAGAATGGCGCTGACCAGGACGAGGCAGCGCACGGGAGGACAACGGGGAGATTCGGGGCGGCCCGCGACTAGGTCAGCCTTTGCCGCGGCGGCGCGGCCGGGCTTAGGAGACGTGACGGGTGGCAAGGACCGTCAGTAGCATTACGATCGCGATCAGCGCGACGATCACCTGCGGTGACATCTGGAAGAAGCTCTGGCGCAGGTACTCGCGCGAGGCGCGGCAGGTGGGACACCGGCCTTCGACCACCAGTCCGGCGCAGCGCGCGCAGACGAGATCCTCGCTGCCCATAGCGCCTCCTTCTCACCCGGGACGGATGCCATGATCGGGCGATCGTCGCACTTCCTCGGGGTGGGGACAACACCCGGACGTTTCGGATGGAGCACGACCGTTGGCGACACGCACGATCGACCTCCACGTTACGCCCGCGCACGGTGGCGTGCCGCTCCGTCAAAGGTCGACCGGGCGAGCGGTGACCCGCCCGGGGCTGTTCTCGGAGATTCCGGTCGGGCGTTAACCTGCGGCCCCCGACCTTCGTCACGCCCTACCATGCGGCTACTGAAAGTCATGGGAGTGCGGGAAGGCGCAATGATCGTTTTGAGTTCCGTGAGCAAGCGGTACCCGAACGGCGGCCGGCCGGCGCTGATCGATGTCACCGCGGAGATCGGTGCCGGTGAGTTCGTCTTCCTCGTGGGGCCGTCCGGATCGGGTAAGACCGCATTGCTGCGATTGCTGCTGCGGGAGGAACGGGCGACGTCCGGCCGGGTGCTGGTGGCCGGCCGTGACGTCGCGCGGATGCCGGACCGCGGGGTGCCCCAGCTGCGCCGGCTGGTCGGCTGCGTCTTCCAAGACTTTCGCCTGCTACCGAATCGGACCGTGGCGGCGAACATCGCGTTCGCCCTCGACGTGGTCGGCCGTCCTCGGCATGTCGTGCGCAGCGTCGTGCCGGAGGCACTCGACCTGGTCGGCCTCGCGGAGAAGGCGGACCGGTATCCTGATGAACTCTCCGGAGGCGAACAGCAGCGGGTCGCAATCGCCCGGGCGTTCGTCGGCCGTCCTCGGGTACTGCTGGCCGACGAGCCGACCGGCAACCTCGATCCGAACACCAGCATCGAGATCGTGAACCTGCTCGACACTGTTCATCAGGCCGGCACCACCGTCGTGATGGCGACCCACAACGCGTCGCTCGTCGACGCGATGCGCCGCCGGGTGCTCGAGCTGAGCGACGGCGCGCTGATCCGGGACGAGGCTCGCGGGCGTTACAACCAGGATGATCTGGTGGTGCCGATGATTCCCCGGCCCGGGCCCCGGGTGCCGGCCGACCGGGTCCGCTGATGCGACCGAGTCTGCTGGCGTCGCTGCTGTGGACGGGCCTGCGCCGCAACCTGGCGATGACCTGCGCTATGATCATCACTGTCGCGATCTGCCTGGCGTTGCTGGGGTTGGGCCTGCTCCTGCGGGCGCAGGTGCACACCATCGACAGCTTCCTGCTCGACCAGATCGAGGTCGTCGTTGATCTCTCCGATGGCATCACCCCAGGCGAGCGGTCTGCCCTCGAGGCCGAGATCGCGGCGGATCCACTGGTCGTCGACGTGCGGTACGAAAGCAAACAGCAGGTGTACGACCGTTTCCGCCGGGACTTCCGTGGATCGCCCGACGTCCTCGCCGGTGTCGGACCCGACGACCTGCCCGCGGCGCTACGACTTACGCTCACCGATCCGCGAGCGGCCCGCGACATCGTCGTCACCTACACAGGCCTCGACGGGGTGGAAGCTGTGCGCGACCAGCGCGGCCTGCTTGACCCGTTGTACCGGTTCCTCGACGCCTTCACAGCGGGCGCCTTCGCCCTCGCCGCCGTGCAGGCCTTGGCGTCCTTCGCCCTCATCTACACGATGATCCGGATCTCGGCGCATGCTCGGCGGCGGGAGACTGCCATCATGAAGATGGTCGGTGCGTCCAACGGAACAATCCGGGCCCCGTTCGTCTTGGAGATCGCGGCGGTGGGGCTGATTGGCGGGCTGTTCGCCACGGGCGTGCTCGCGCTGGCCAAGATCTACCTGGTGGACGGCCGGTTCGCGAAGCAGACGATGTTCCCCCTGTTCGGTTGGTCGGCGGTCTGGGAGACCGCGGCCGTCGTGCTGGGGGTCGGTGTGCTCGCCGCCGCCGCGATGGCTTCGGTGGCGCTCCGCCGTCATCTACGGGTCTGAGAGCCTGTCCTGGG
>NZ_CDWTMO010000194.1:0-6731 GCF_977946435.1 Frankia sp. CgKIO3
TGCGGAAGACAAGCCTAGAGTGCCGCACATGATGGGGTCAGGAGCGGTTCTCACCCGGCGAGGAGCCCGGGCGCAGCGGCGGGAGCTCGCGGACCTGCTGGCCGAGCGTGGCCCGGCAGCGTCCACCCTCTGCGCCGGATGGACAAACCATGATCTGGTGGCGCACCTGGTCACCCGCGAGCGGGTGCCGTGGGCCGCTCCCGGGCTCATCGTCGGTCGGCTGCACGGCATCACGGAACGGGCCGAGCGAGCCACCATGCGGGCCCACACCTTTCCCGAGCTGGTCGAGACGTTCCGTGCCGGGCCGCCGTGGTGGCAGCCGACCCGCATCGGCCTGATCGACGATGCCACGAACCTGGTCGAGTTCTTCGTGCACGCCGAGGACATCCGCCGCGCCGCCCCCGGCTGGGAGCCTCGCGAGCTTGACACCAGGAGCCGTGACGCGATGTGGACCGCTCTGTTGCTGATCGGGTTCGCCGGGTTCCGGCGAGCCGGCCTGGGTGTCGTGGCGGAGCGTACGGACGCTCCTGGCCGGCGCACCCTGCACGGCGGCGAGCCGGTGGTGGAGATCGTCGGGCCGCCTGAGGAGATCGTGCTGTACGCGTTCGGGCGGGGCCAGGTCGCCCGGGTCGAGCTGCGCGGTTCCGACGCCGACATCGAGCGGTTCCGCGCGGCTCCCACCGGTCTCTAGCTCCCGGCAGCTCCGATCTGGGTGTGATCTGGGTGTGATCCGGTCGGAGCCGTGCCGCCATCGGGGCGGGGCGCTACCAGAGCGAGGCGTAGGTGGCCGCGCCAGCGGGATGCTCTGTCGGGTTCACCAGGGAGGAGTGCACGTTCCCGGGCTCCGAGTCGTTGAAGTACGTCTCGTAGGCGAGGATGTCGCGGTTCGCGGCGAACGTCTGGTACATGTTGCGGATGTACACCGGGTTGTCGCCGCCGGCCCGGCCGGCGCGGCCCGCCCCGGTGTCACTCTTTCCGACGAGTCCCCATTCCGGGACCGAGAACTGCTTGCCGTGCTGGCGGGCGAACGCGATTGTCGAGCAGAGCCCGGTTTCGGCGTGGCACTGACTGGCGAAGGCAGCGTCGTCCGTGCTCGCCGGCCATTGGTCGTAGCTGTCGATGCCGATGATGTCGACGTACTGGTCACCGGGGTAGACGGCCCAGGCGTGCGCATTCAGCGTCCAGTCGATGCGGGCCTGCGGATCCGTCGAGCGGATCGCGCTGACGACCTGGCGGAAGCAGTTCACCCAGGTGGTGGGGTTGGTCTTGGAGACCGACCACGGGAACCAGTCGCCGTTGAACTCCCAGGCGAGCCGGATGATGCTCGCCGGGCGGCCCTTCGCCACCAGCCACCGGCCGAAGTCCGCCCAGTGGCCGTTGTAGGCGCCGCTCGCGCAGGAGTTCATGTCCCCACCGCCCGTCGGGTAGAAGGGCTGCGAGATGATCCAGGTGCCGGCGAAGGTCGAGAACTTCTCCGGGCCCGAGCCGAGCCACGGGTTCGTCATGGTCTGCCAGCTCGACCGGTCGGTGAAGGTGAGCACGACGTTGACCGGCGAGCCGCGGAAGCTCTCAGGCCCGCACCTGCGTCATCGTCCCCGCGGCAACGCCGCTCATGCCGCCGGGCACCGAATCGCCCCCGCCACCGATGGGGATGACGGGCACCTGTACCGCCGGCTTCGTGACCCGGGCCGCGGCGCCGGGGGTCGTCGGTTTGGCGGCGGTCCGCGGGGCCGTACCGGCCGGGGTGCCCGCGGGCACCGGGGCGGGTGACGGCGAGGGGGAGCCGACGGTCGCGCTGGAGTCTCCGCCGGGTAGCCCGCCGGTCGTGCCTGCTGAGACGCTGGGTTGTACCCGGGGGTCATCGCCGTGTCGGGGCTTCCCGTGCTGGATGGCGGTGGCCTCGACTGTCGCCGAGCCTTCGCCCCCGGTGTCGCGTTCGGGGACGAGGGTCCACCCGACTGCGGCAGCGACCAGAGCCATCACGCCCAGCGACGCGATCCAGGCAGGGTGATGCGGACGGCGACGCCCGCGCCGGGAACCGGATCGGACTCTCGGCGGGCTGGGATCGCCCTCCGCTCGGTGCTTCACCGCGGGTATCCCTCCGTGCGTGGCAGCGTCGTCAGGACCCCCCCGGGTCCCGGCTTCGGCATCGAAGCGGATGACCTCCATGTCGCACAGCAGCCTGAGACGGACCGGACCAGCCTCCGGTCGCCCCCTCGACGCCGGCTGCCATGTCTAGATAGTTCGGATGAAACACTACACCGACGTGCTAGACCGACTTGTCGGAACTCGGGGGTTTCGGGCGGTGAGGCTCTCGGGTGGCGTGGAGCCCGGCTGGTCGGCACGCCGGTTGGTCGACATGCTGGCTGTGCCACAATGTGCGCGCGGAGCCCGGGACGTGCATGGTGGTCCACCCACCTCGCGTCACGGATCCCGCGCACGGGTCGGGGATCACGCGTCGGTGGAGTGTCGGCGGTGTCTAGTCGAGCGCCCCGAGGATCATGCAGCCAGGCGCGGTGGCGGGGCCGTTCATCGGCTCGCCTGCCACGACGACAACAGGAGAGCACCCAATGTCCCAGCCACCCGAGTACCCTCCCGCCGGCGGTCACGGCCAAGGGGGTTATGACCAGGGCGGCTACGGCCAGGGTGGTTACGGCGGCCAGGGCGGCTATGACCAGGGCGGCTACGGCGCTCCACCGCCCGGCTATGGACCCCCGCCCGGTGGGTACGGCGCGCCGCAGGGCTACGGCGCACCCCAGGGCTACGGCGGCCCGGGTGGGTTCGGCCCACCTCCGCCCTACAACCAGCCGATCCCGACCTACCTGTGGCAGTCGATCGTGGTCACCCTGCTGTGCTGTCTGCCCGCCGGTGTGGTGGCAATCGTCTATGCCACCAAGGTGCAGAGCCGCCAGCAGATCGGCGACATCAACGGCGCGCTGGATGCCTCCAAGAAGGCCAGGATGTGGTGCATCATCTCGGCCACCTCGATCATCGTGGTGTTCCTGGTCATCCTCGCCATCGGCTTGGCCGGCGGCTTCGAGACCGATTCCAGCACGTTGTATTCGACGCTCCCACCGGCCCTCACCCGGAGGAGTGTGTACCGGTGACGACTCCGCCGAGCGGCCCGCTCCCCGGGTACGGCCAGGGCCGCCGGGCGGCTATCCGCCGTACCCGCCGGGGGGATTCGGTCAGCAACCGCCGTACGGTCAGCCCATTCCGACCTATCTGTGGCAGTCGATCGTGGCCACCCTGCTGTGCTGTCTGCCCGCCGGCATCGTCGCGATCGTCTTCGCCTCCCAGGTGCAGGGACGCCAGCAGTCCGGCGATGTGGCCGGCGCCCTAGAGGCGTCCGCCAAGGCGAAGAAGTGGTGCATCATCTCGGTCATCGCCTTCGCGGCCATCCTCCTGATCTATCTGGTGGCCATTCCGATCATCGTCGGAGTGGCGGCGAACAACAGCTGACCGCCCGCTCACCGTGGTAGTGACCCGGCGCGAGGCTCATCGATCATCGAGATCGGATCGTCCCGCCATCCGACTAGCCCGCAACTCGGTAGCGGCCGTCCGCTCGGCTCGGTCGTCGGCTCGTCAGCCGATGGAGCTCCCGTCGCCGAGCCCCGCCATTACCGAGAGAGACGCGAGGAAGAGGAGGCCGAACACGAGTCCGGCCAGGCACCAGGCCAGGCTGCGACGCGATGCCCGGCGCGCCCCGGCGACGTCGTGGGCAAGGAGCCGATGTGACGCGCGCGAGGAGTTGATGATCCCCATCACGCCGAGCGGCGCGCACAGGAATGTCGTCAGGATCGCGAGAGCCAGGTAGTTGCCGACCTTCGGCGTCGCCTCGGAACCTGGCCCCCGCCGTTCCCCCGACCTCTGCCGCGTCCGCGCGTGCCGTGGTGTCTGCGTGGACCGCGGTGCCTGTGCGTGTCGCGGTGCCTGTGCATGCCGCGGTGTCCGCGTGTGCCGCCGGACCGTCTGGTGGGGTTCGGCGGGTCGGTGGGCCTGTGTTCCGGGCCAGCCCGGATGGGGGTGGGGGCCGGTGTCGTTGTGTCGACTCCGCGGGTAGCCGGTCGAGTAGTGATGGCCGCTCGAGTAGTAGTGACCGCCGGTGTCGGCCGCGGTCCAGGGAGCCCAGCGGGCACCGGTGCCCGTCCGGCAACCGGCGTTCGTGCGGGTGCCGGTGTTCGTCCGACCGGTGTGGTTCGTCGACCCCAGGCCGCCCGCGCCCGGTGCCGGGGACGAGGGCGGCCCGGTGAGGCGGGCGTCGTACTCGTCCCGCCACTTGTCGAGGATTTCGTGGGACACGGTGAGGAGCTGCATCGTGCGCATGGACTGTGCGTCCCGGCTGGCGGGATTGTCCGGATGATGGGCCCGGACACGGGCCCGGTACGCCCGGCGGATCTCCGCCCGGTCAGCGGTGCGCGCGACCCCGAGCACGGTGTAGGCGTCGGCGCCGCCGAGTTCGCGAACCAGCCGGTTGAGCGGGGTCAACGTCCGATCCGCTTGACGACGTCGCCGCGGTTCCGATCGGAAGGCACCATGCGAACCGCCATTCCCCGTCGTCGGCCGGGCGCCATCAGCGGTGATGATAGGCGATCTGTCCGCCATTCGTCTGCCTTTGGCAGATTCGTGCTGTCAGGCCGTGACGTCCCGGCGGGCCAGGCTCACCGCCCCGATCACCGCCGCACCGGCGGCATACAGACCCCCGATCAGCAGCGTCGACCCGTAGCCGGCATCGGCGGTACCTCCCTGGCCGATCGCGTCGAAGACCAGTCCAGGGAAGACCCGGCCCGCTCCGCTCCAGGACTCCTGGACAATGTGCTCGATCGGAAACGTCCACGCGATCCCGACGGCGAGGGTGAGCGCCGTCGACCGCAGGACCAGCCCGAGCACGGTCCCGGCGAGTCCGAAGAAAACGGCGGCCACCAGCGTGTTCAGGTAGCTCGACGCTGCCTCCCCGAGCGCGTCGGCGCTCCACCACGCTGACGTGTCAATGTCCCGAATCCCGGCGACGGCCAGCCCGACGACGATGCTGACCACCAGCGCGGCGACGAGCGCCACCGCCACCGCCACCGCCACCAGGACGAGCATGACCGCCATGCGTCCGGCGAGCCAACCCAGCCGCCGGGGCTCCCGTAGGAACAGGGTTCGCAGCGTCCCCTGGCTGTACTCGAGGGTGATGCTGATCGCGAAGACGAGGAAGACCAGCAGGCCGGTGAAGGTGCTCCCGCCGGTGAAACCGAGTGCCACCCCGGACGCCGCGGACACCTGCGTGAACGTGACGTCGAAGCTCGGTGGCCCACCGCTGCCGCCCGGCGGGGAGCCGCCCGGATCGGCCAGTGCGAGGAGCAGCACGGTCGACAGCACGCTCAGCAGGGCGAGGATGCCCATGGCCACCGCCGTACTCGGCCGCCACAGCTTGATCAGCTCGGCGTGGAAGGACCGCCGGGCCGCTACCAGGAGACTCATCGCAGTGTCCCCTCGTCATGACGGGCCGCCGCAGCGGCGGACAGCCCGCGGATCGGACTCGTGGATCTGGTCGTCGTCCCGCCCGTGGGGGGCCGCTGGGAGCCGGCACGCCGGCCGGTGCTGGTGTCGGTGCTGGTGTCGGTGATGTCGCCGTCCGGGTTCGGGCCTGGGTGACCAGACCCTGGTAGCGGTCCTCCAGGCTGAGCCGGCGCGGAGACATCTCGACGAGGGTGATGCCCCGGGCCGCCGCGGCCCGGTTGATCCTGGCCAGCAGGCGGGTGGGGCCGTCGGGGCCGTCGTCTGGGTTCGCGTCGAGACTGACGACGACATCCCGGGGCCGCCGCGTCGCCGGTACCGCCAGGCCGGCGAGGAGATCGGCGAGCAGCGGGACGTCATCGTCGTGCTCGGGGCGTAGGACGATGTCGTAGGTGGAGGTTGCCATCAGCCGGTCGGTCGGCCCCTGGTAGGCCAGCCGCCCGCCCTCCACGACGATCAGCCAGTCGCAGATCTGCTCGACCTCGGCGAGTAGATGCGACGAGATCAGGACGGTGCGCGCCGTGCGCCGGCTCCCGGCGATGGCCGGCCCGGCGGCGATGGATCGGATGAGCTCACGCATCTGCCGGATCCCGATCGGGTCCAGTCCGTTCGTCGGCTCGTCGAGGATGAGCAGGTCCGGATCGCTGAGCAGGGCGGCGCCGATGGCGAGGTGCTGCTTCATGCCGAGGGAGTACGTCCGTACCTTGTCCGCGCCGCGGCCGGTGAGTCCGACCTCGTCGAGGATCCCGTCCACCCGCGTCGGGTCCTGCCCGCCCAGCACGGCGAGGGAGACGAGGTTGCGGGCACCGGACAGCGCCGGGTACAGCGCGGGGCTCTCGATCAGGGCGCCCACCCGTGGCAGGTAGCGGGCCGGTGTCACCAGGGGATGACCGAGGACGGTCCCGGAGCCCCCGCTGGGGCGGACCAGGCCGAGCAGCATGCGCAGGGTCGTCGTCTTGCCGGCCCCGTTGGGCCCGACGAATCCGGCGACGACCCCCTCGGGAATCGTGAGGTCGAGACCGGTGACGACGGTCCGGCGCCCGTACCGCTTGGTCAGACCCTGGACGTCGACGGCGGCCGGCCGGTCTGTCTCAGGTGCCGGGCCGGGTGGTGCCGGGTGATGGCGAACTGCGCTCGCCAGTGGTTGTCATCATGGGAATCAGACTGGTGTGGCCGCCCCCTCACGTCGTCCGTCCAGCGGCGGCATCGTCGTACGCAATGTGGCGCAG
>NZ_CDWTMO010000195.1:0-5154 GCF_977946435.1 Frankia sp. CgKIO3
TTTCAATGCAAATCCCAATCACATGAAAGACCGATTTTCGGGAGAAAAATACTGGATATTGCTTTCTCTGCAATTTTTGCCCTCTCCGGCGAGCAGGGCTAAGCTAATTATGATTCTGAGCTCATGCCCCAGCGGCATATACTTGCCCCAGGTTACACGGTTAAAGGTGCGGGAAGGTGCGTCATGCCGGATCGGTCAAGACCGTCTCGGCGAGCCGGACGGGCCTCGGGGGTTCGCCTCAACGGTGGGGAGGGAGCCTCGCGCGAGCGGGCGCGCGAGGGGTTCTTCACCGCTGGGATCTCAGCTGAGACCAGCGAGCCCGGTGGGATGCGGGATCCGATCCGCGAGTCGTGGATGCGGTCGCGGCGGTGGGCAGTGGCCGCGGACAGCCCCGAGCCCCTCCCCGCCGCGTCGGACCTCGACGCACCTGTCGTGCGCGCGGCCGAACCGGTCCTGTGCCAGCTCGCCGACCGCCTGGCCAGGCAGGCCGTCAGCGCGATCGTCACCGACGCGAACGGTCTGGTGCTCGTGCGGTGCACCGGCGACGCCGCGTTCGAACGCCGGCTGGACCGTATATCGCTGGTGCCCGGATTTAGTTTCGCCGAGCGGTTTGTCGGCACCAACGGCATCGGCACCGCTCTCGAGGAGCACAGGCCGGCGCACGTGTTCGGTCAGGAGCACTACGCGGAGCCCTTCGGCGAGTTCGCCTGTGCCGGTGTTCCCCTGCGTGATCCGGCGACGGGGCAGACGCTCGGCCTGTTCGATCTCACCTGTCCGCGCCGGGATGCCGGGCCGCTGCTGACGGCCACGGCGGGCATGGTCGCCAACCAGATTCAGGATGCCTTGCTCCTCGCCGCGCCGGGGCACGACCGGGAACTGATCTCGCTTCGCGAGGCCGACGCGGCGGAGTTGCGCAGGCTGCTGATGGCGGAGCGCCAGCGGCGGGAACTGGCCGAGAGGATGCACCGGGTCGTCGTCGAGACCACCAGGGCGGTGACTCCCCCGGAGATCCTCGGGCGGGTCATGACGGCGGCCGCCACGCAGCTTCCGTGCGAGGCGGCGTGGGCGCTCGCCCGGGAACCGTGCGGAACGTTGCGGGTCGTGGCGGTCTACGGCCAGGTGGATAGCCGGGCGGTCGGGGCGATGGTCGTCTCGCTCCCGGCCTCCCCGCTGCTGCTGGCGTTCCATGGTGGTGGGATGATCGGGCCGCACCGGACGTTGCCGGAGGTGCTCCCCGGCCAGCGGTACCCGGTGGGCAGTTGGCTGGCTGTGCCGGCCCTGTGCCGGCCGGCCCCCACCGTCGTTGTTCTGATCGCCTCGCGGGCCGCTGGTGGCTACAACCCCAGGCAGGCTCGTCTGGCTTATGCCGTGCTGGGCCAGGCGGCGACGGCCTGTGAGAATGCCTACCTGTTCGAGGAGACGCAGCGGCTCGCGGAGAGTGATCCGCTGACGGGGTTGGCGAATCGGCGTCACTTCTTCGACGAGGCCGATGCTCTGGCTCGCAGGCATCTGCACACTGCGCGGCCGCTGGCCGCCTTCATGATCGATATTGATCATTTCAAGCAGGTCAATGACGGTCATGGCCATGCTGTGGGCGATACGGTTCTTGCCGAGGTCGCTCGACGCGTGCAGGGTACGTTGCGTCCGCAGGACATCGTCGGCCGTATCGGTGGCGAGGAGTTCGCGGCCGTGCTGGGCTGCCCGGCTGCGACGGCGAGTGTTCTCGCCGAGCGGCTTCGGCAGGCTATCGGGGCGAGCCCGGTGGCTACCGCCGACGGTCCGCTCCCGGTCACCGTCAGCGTGGGGGTGGCGATGCTGAACTCGGACGATTCCGGGCTTGGCGACCTGCTCATCCGCGCCGGCGCGGCCCTCTACCAGGCAAAGCACGCCGCCCGGGACCGGGTCGCGACCGCGCAGCCATGATGGGCCTCTCATGTCAGGCGGGTCGACGACACCTGCGGTCACTCCGAGGATTCTGTCCGCGGATCGCCGTCACTCGGCCGGCCGGCTGTCGGCCTGGTCGACCCAGAACTCGTAGGCGGCGCGGCACACCGCGAGGGTGGCGTGGCCGATCGCCCGCGGGAGCAGCGCGGTCAGCGCGGTCAGCGCAGGCCGGAGCGCACGAACGCGTCGACGACCTGGCGCTGCAGGACCAGGTAGAGGGCGAAGACGGGCAGGCAGGCGAGGCCGGACCCGGCCATCAGGGCGCCCCAGTTGTCGCCCTCGAGGGTCAGGAAGCCGCGGATACCCAGCTGGATGACGGAGTTCGCCCGCTGCAGCGCCAGCGCCGGCCAGAAGTACTCGTTCCAGGCGGTGATGAACAGCAGGATCGACAGCGACGCCAGCGCTGGGCGCAGGTTCGGCACGACGACCGTCCACAATGTGGACCACGATCCCCGCCCGTCGATGCGGGCCGTGTCGAGCAGCTCCCGGGGGAAGGCCTGCATGTGCTGGCGAAGCATGAGCACCGCCAGCGCCGAGCACAGGTTCGGCACGATGACGCCGGCCAGTGTGTTCAGCAGGCCCAGGTTTGACAGCACCAGGTAGTTCGAGATCATCGTTACCTGGAACGGGATCAGCCAGGTGGCCACGAACGCCAGGTAGAACAGGGTCCTGCCGCGGAACTCCCAGGCGGCGAAGGCGTAGGCGGCGAGCAGGGACATCATGAGCTGGCCGGCGGCGGTGACGGCGGCGATCGTGAAGGTGTTGGCGAGTAGCACGCCGATGTCGAGACTGTCGAAGACGTAGCGGTAGTTCGCCAGGCTCAGCGGCCAGGGCAGGAGCGACTGGTCGAAGATGCCGTCTGGCCGGCGGAAGGAGGTGGCGAACATCCAGTACACCGGGAACAGGCTGATCAGACTCAGCAGGGCCAGCATCAGATGGCTGGCCGCGGTCCGCCAGTGGGGTATCCGCGGTATCCGCATGCTGCTCATCGTGTTCGCATCCTTGGATCGAGGGACCGGGGCGTGTCGAGAAATCCGGTCGCCGAGGGTCCGAGTCAGTTGTCAGCGAAGCTGTACCGGTCGGCCAGTTTGACCAGCACCGCCGCCACCGCCGCGAAGACGAGGAAGAACGCGATGCCCGCCGCGGAGGCCAGGCCGGAGTCCAGGCTGCGGAAACCGAACTGCCAGAGCAGGTAATAGATGTTGGTTGAGGAGTCGGCGGGGCCGCCCTGGGTGAGCACGTCGAGCAGCGGGAACGTCCACTGCCCCGACAGCAGCACGGTCATCAGCAGCATGAACAGCAGAGTCGAGCGCAGCATCGGCAGGGTCACCCACCGGGTGACCTGCCAGCGCGACGCTCCGTCCATCTCGGCGGCCTCGGCGTAATCACTGCTGATGCCGGTGAGTCCGGCGGAGATGACGAGGGTGGCGAAGCCGAGGATCTGCCATGCGCAGATCGCCAGGATGGCGATCAGCGCCGTCCGCTCCTCCCGCAGCCAGCTGTAGGCACCGAACCCGAGGGTGTGGTTCACCACCCCTCTGGAGTCCAGCAACCAGCGCCAGACCGCGGCGGCGGGGACCGGCGCGACCAGTATCGGCAGAAAGACCAGCGCCCGGTAGACGGTGCGCGATCGACCGCCCAGGTCCCGGATGACCAGCGCGATGGCGGTGGGCAGAACGATGGCGAACGGAATCAGGCCGAGGATGTACCACAGCGTGTTCTTCGCGGCGCCCCGGAGCTGCGGAAGGGTGAGGACCAGCCGGTAATTGTCCAGAGCGACGTAGGTCCGTGGCGAATTCGGCAGCAGGTTCCAGTGGTAAAAGGACAGCTGGACGGCCTCGATGATCGGTTTGTAGGTCCATAGAATTCGTAATGAAGTAATTAATGCAAGCCAATATGCGTCTTCGCAGGTCACGGGCTCGCGAGGACCCCGAAGTGAACAAGTTATTTCATTCCGAATCCATAGCACCAGGCTGGCCACTCCGGGCAGCAGGTACAGGTAGGGCGGGGTGGCAGCGAGCATCCGCCGGGCCAGCGATGGCCGGGCGGCCCGCACCGGCACGCGTGACGCGGTGTTGGCGGGGGAGGCGGTGTTGGCGGGGAGTGCGGCACCGGCGGAAACTGCGGCACCGGCGGGGATCGTGGTGCCGGCTGCCCCCGGGATGGCGATTTCGACGAACACGGTTCGGAAACATCCTTTCCGGAGGCGCGGGAAATCCGGAGGCGCGGGAAGGGCCGACGTACTGGACGAGGGTCGGTGCCGGACGGGGGTGGGTGCCGGACGGGGATCGGTGCCGGACGGAGTCAGTGATAATCCGCCGCGAGCCGGACGACCTCGTCGAGGGTCATGTCGTAGACCACCTCGGTGGTGGCGATCGGTACCGCGGTGGCGACGGCCCCCTCGGGGTAGACGTCGATCCGGGTGTACTCGCCCCCGACCAGGCCGGTTATCCGGTCGGCCGGGCCGAGGGTGCGTAGCCGGTAGGCGGTGGCACCCGCCACCCAGACCGGAACGCCGCTGAGCACGCCCGTGGACGCGTGGTGGGCGTGACCGGCCAGCACGATCTTCACGTCGCTGCCGGCGAGCACGTCGGCGAGGTGCTGCGGCTCGGCGAGCAGGAGCGAGTTCACCATCGCGAGCGCGGACGGCACGGGTGGGTGATGCAGGGCGAGGATGGTCCCGTCGGGGGCCGCGGTGGCCAGCTCGTCGGCGAGCCAGCGCAGCTGGGCGGTGCTCAGGAAGCCGCTGTGCTCGCCCGGTTCGGTGGTGTCGAGCATGATGATCCGCAGGTCACCGACCCAGTGCACGTAGTCGTGAGCCTCCACCGTGGGTTCCGCGCCGAGCAGTCCCTCCCGGAACGGGCCACGCGAGTCGTGGTTGCCGACGCCGTAGAGCACGGGCGTGCCCAAGCGCGCCGCCACCGGTTCGACCAGGTCACGCAACCGCTGGTAGGCCAGCAGATCACCGCGGTCGGCGAGGTCACCGGTGAGCAGCAGGGCACCGATCTTCAGCGTGGACGCCTCGATCTGGTCGAGCACGGTGCGGAGCGCGGCGTACGTGTCGACCTTGCCGTGCATCAGCTCACCCTCGCGGACGATGTGGGTGTCACTGATCTGGATCAGGCTGTGGGTGGGCGTGTGCGCGGTCGGGTCCAAGAGTATCGGCATGGACGTCCTTCGGAGCGGGAGGGGATGGCTTCAGGGCGGACG
>NZ_CDWTMO010000195.1:5365-6920 GCF_977946435.1 Frankia sp. CgKIO3
GGGTTCAGGGCGGACGGGGTGGCGCCTGGGGTGAGCCGCAGGCCCGAGGGGGAGGGACTCCGGGCCTGCGGCTCACTGGCTGGGGTTCAGCCCGCGGTCGCCGGACCGGAATCCGGCCCGGCGTCGGAGGCCTCCGCCGGCACGAGCAGGGCCTCGACGAGGCGGTCCAGCGCGTGCGCCGTCGCCCCGTGCGCGAGCAGGTAGGTGTGAGTGTCCCCGTGCCGGGCGTGGATACGGCCCAGCGCGTGCAGGATGAGGTCGGGCGGGCTTGCCATCAGCGAGGCCGGCAGCTCCTCGCCATCGGTGGACATCAGGGCGGAGATCCGCTGGACGGCCGCCGCAGCCTCGTCCCGCAGGAAGTACGAGGTCAGCGCGAAGTCCTGCGCGATCACCTCGGCTGGCACCCCGGCGAGGTCCAGTGCCAGAGTGATGACCAGACCGGTGCGGTCCTTGCCGGCGCTGCAGTGCACGATCGCGGGCAGTGTCCCCGGTGCGGCGAGCGCGAGCATGGCCGCGGTGAGGCGGTCCCCTCGATGATCGACGACGTGGTCGTAGAGGCTACGCAGATCGCCGGCCGTCTGGTGCCGGTCGACCGGCAGGGTGTAGACGGGCACCCGCCGATGCGTCGCGGCGAGCCGGCCGAGCTGGTCCGGATCGTGCGCCACCTCGGTGTCCTCGCGCAGGTCGATGACCGTGCGCAGCCCGATCTGCGCGAGGATGGCCTGCCCACGGCCGTCGAGCCCGCGTAGCGTGCCCGAGCGCAGCAGCGTGCGCCAGCGCAGGGAGCGTCCGTGCACAGTCGGGTAGCCGCCGACGTCGCGCAGGTTGATCGTGCCCGGCAGCGACAGGGCGCGCCGCGCCTGCGGCGCCCCGCCGTCGCCGGCGCCCGGGGCGGTCCCGGTGCTCGCTGCGGTGGCCGTGCTCCCAGTGCTCACGGTGCTTACGACGGGCACGGCGGTCACTTCCGGGGCAGGAAGCTGGTGGCCTGCTTCTGCGCGTCGGCCAGGGTGGATGCGGGGTCCTTGCCGGTGAAGACGGCGCTTTCGACCGCGGTCATCATCGTGTCGGAGATCTGGAGGTAGTTGTCACCCGGGAAGGACTCCCACGGCTCGATCCGGGTGAGCTGGTCGAGGTTCGGCTTGATGAGCGGGTTCGCCTTCGCCCAGGCCTGCAGGTACTTCGGGTCGTCGATCAGGCCGGTCCGTAGTGGCAGGTAGCCGATCTTTGAGGAGATCTCGGTGTAGGCGCGGTTGCTGGTGAGGAACTTGGTCAGTTCCCAGGCGGCGCGCTGCTTGGCCGGGTCCTTACTGAAGATCGCCAGTGCCGCTCCCGAGTTGGTGGGGATGACCGGCTTCGAGCCGAACGCGGGTTCCTGGGCGGCGTCGAGCTCCCAGTTGTTCGCCTTGGCGCCGGCCATGAACATCCCCTGCAGGGAGCTGCTTTCGAGCAGCATCCCGGCCTGGCCGGTGCTGAACGCCTTGACCTGCTGCTTCTGGTCGAGGTTCGGCATCACGCCGCTGCGTGCCAGGTCGGCGGCCATCGCCACCGCCTCGTT
>NZ_CDWTMO010000196.1:0-6623 GCF_977946435.1 Frankia sp. CgKIO3
TGCGGAAGACAAGCCCAGAGGAACGAAACGGGCCCATGATCGTTTATTTGGGGAGCGCGAAAGCGTTCTCGTGGTGCGATGTACAGCAAAAGCCACCGATCTCAGATGCTACTTATCGTTATCAGAACTCCAAAGCGCCCTCTGACACCCCACAGGCCTCGCGGACGACTCGGCCCCCGCGTCGTGTTCGGACTCAAGGCGCGCGGGCGTCGGTCACCCGTTGAGGAGGGTGATGCAGCGCCCGGCCGGGCTGGTCACGGTGGTGATCGCGGTGCGTTCGTCGATGGGAGGCGCGTTCGTGCGCTGGTCGAAGATCGCAAGGGTGCCGGTCGGCAACTGGAGTCGGTCGAGATAGCGGTCCAGCTGTAGGAGCCCGGCCTTGAGCGGGTTGGATCTGCCGGTGCGCCAGGCCTTGATCTCGAAACCCTCGCGATGGACCTGCCGCGGTCCCCCGCGGGGTACGTAGGGCCAGCGGAGATGAAGGTCAATGCGGCCGGAGCCGAGCGCGTATTCGCGTTCGACCTGGCCGGTACCGTTGATGGCGCGCTGGAGGTAGCCCATGAGAATGAGCTGGGGCGCGGCCTCGTCGTAGTAGCCGCGGCTGGTGAGAAACTCGCCGTTCTCGATCCACCAGACCGCGAAGTCGGCGAGGACTCGTGGAAGATCGAAACTGCCGTCCGGGCGGACGAAGGTGCGGGGATCGGTGGTGATGCTCTCCTGCACGGAGGACGACAGGACGCGGACGATGACCTCGCGGTAGATCGGATTCGCGGCCCGTACTGGTGGGTCGGGTGCGATGAGGCCGAGATCACGGACATAGCTGACGTCGTCGTCGTACGGGTCGAGGACGAGCGGGTCCCCGGCGATCAACGGAGCGATGATCTCACGGACACGGGGTTCGGCTAGCTTGGAGGCCAGCGAGTCCAGGTGGGTGGCGCGCGCAAGGACGAACCGTTCCTTCGCGGCCTCGAGATGCTCAAGTGTGATCGTCTCTGTGGCGGGCACGGCCATCTCCTCGACGACCTCGCGGGCCAGCGCGTTGACCAGCCACGGCTGGCCGCCCGTGAGCTCGTAGGCGTGCTCGACGGCGCCCGGCGCGAACGGCTGGCCGGTGACGGCGGTGTGCTGACCGTAGAGCTCCGCCACCTCATCCGCGGTGAAGTCGCCCAGCCTAAGCGACTTGAGTTTGATGTTGAAAGAGCTCGACGTGCCCAGCCGCGACGGGTCACCACCGGCCGCCGCCTTGTAGTCACGGACATCGCGGAGACCACACAGCACGACCGATGCCGGGAAGGGCGCTGTGGAGCGGGCGTTGTAGCCGTCCCGCACCTGGCTGAGCACACTGATCAGCGACTGGCCCTGAAGGGCGTCGATCTCGTCGAAGAACAGGACGAGCGGACGTGGGCAGATCCGGGCCCAGGCTCCGAGCGCCTCGACGATCAGGGTGCCGTCGGAGGTCTCCGGCCACGGCGCCGGCCGCAGCTCCGCAGGCAGGGTGTCCTCGGCGCTGGAGCGGAGCCGGTCGAGAATCGCCCGGGACGCGGCGCGGATGTCGTCTCCCCAGGCGCGCCCGGTCTCGCAGGAGACGTGCACCGCGGCGTACCGGCCCTGCATGGTCAGGTCGGCCGCGAGTGCGCGGAGCGCCGTCGTCTTCCCCGTCTGGCGGGGCGCGTGGACGACGAAGTAGGCCTTGAGATCCACCAACCCGGGCGCCTCCGGGAGGCGGGACAGCGCCGGGATCATGTAATGCTCCGCGGGGATGCACGGCCCAGTCGTGTTGAACCGACGGCTCACCAGTCCTCCTCCCCGCCCGACTCGCTACTTCACGACCAGCCTACCCGTGATCGACGATCTACCTGTGCGGCGAGTGATTCCTCCCTGACTGGTCGCGATCGCGCGGACGGACCAATGGAACACTCGTTCAATCCGTCAGGCGATACTCCGGTCGGCGCGGTCATCCAGCGTCGCCCCTGGCCAGGGGCCGGGTAGCGACCGGCCGGACGGTAATTTCAAGGCCAGCAACCAAGATCTATCGATTCGGATGCTGGTACAGAGAGGCCACCCTTTTTCTGATCACGCCTCCGACCTCGGTGAATGCGGTTCGCGATCTATCGCTTTGAGATTCAACACCATGGAACGGTGCTGGTCAGGGCCTCGACAGCTGGTTCGAGCCCCGGCCGGACGACCATGTTGGGATCATGCGAACCGCGTCCGTTCCGCCGAGGTGCTGAGCGGTGGCGACTTCGGAGGACCCGCGGTAGCCACGGCAGCCGCTGGTGCCGCGGCAAGAACGCGCATGGCAACCTGTTCGCCGACGGCCTGGGCAGCGACGAAGGGACCATCACGTCCCAGCTGCCGTCCAGCATGCCGATGGCACCGGCCGGGAGTCGCCGTTCACGTCAGGCGACAGGACCATAGCCCTTCGTCCTGGACCACGTCAGGTCCGTGGTCTCCTTGGCTGACGTCCCCGATTCAGTGGTGATCATGGTTGACACGTCCCGCGCACGGCTGTTCGGCAACCTCGACGATGAGATGCCTGGTGCATGACGGGATGCCTTGAGGAGGATCGCGGAGCCGTGCCCGGTCGCGATCTTTCTCAACGGTTCTACGAGCGGGCGGTTCGGTCGCTGGTCGTGGGCGTGCCCCACGCTGCCGCGTTGCTCGGTGAGGGGTCCGAGGTCCTCGGCTTCGACGACGAGGTCTCCACGGACCACGACTTCGGCCCCCCGTGCACGACCCGCTCGATCTGCTCACCACGCGGCGTCGGGCACTGGCCTGGTACCCCGACGACGTCTGGCGCTACGTCCTGGCAGCCGGCTGGCTGCGGGTCAGCCAGGAAAAACCGTTCATCGGCCGCACAGGTGGCCGCGGCGGCGACGACCTCGGCTCGCGTGTGCTTGCCGCCCGCGTGGCCCGCGACCTCATACGGATCGGCTTTTCTCCTCGAACGCCTTGGTCTGGCTGAGCCCGTCGATCCCGCCCCGCGCCGCTTTCATTCCCGAGACATCCACGTACTCGGCGCCGAACGCCTCACCCGTGCGCCGACCGATGCGATCAGCGATCCGCCGCTGCGAACCCTCCTCACCCGACTCGGACACGGGCCCGACGGCCCGCTCGGCCATCTTCTCGGCGCGATCGACCAGGCCACCGACAGCTTAGCGCGCTGGCCGGACGTGCCGTGGCGGTCCGTCACAGGCTTCCGCAACATCGCCGTTCACACATACTTCGAGGTCGACTGGTCAATTGTGTGGCGCATCCACGCCGGCAGCCACACGTTCTGTTCAGGCCGCCGAGGTCTCACCGCTCGGATCGCCCAGCGTGGCCACCTTCTCCAGCTTGTGTTACGTTCGTCACACCGGTGGACGTATGCACTCCGCCGCCACCTCCCAGCGCTCCAACCAGGAGCGATCCCCACTCCACCATCACACCCCCACCCGTAGTGCCACAACTTCACTGCTACGGTTACGCAACGCCACAACTCGATAGGTATGGAGAACCGGGATGGCCAAGCGCAACGCCGCGCTCACTCTTCTCTTAGTCGAAATCGGCGCAATCGCGCTACTTGTGAATTCTCTGATCTCGTTCGACTGGCATGAACTTTGGTTCACCCTGTCGATCTCGATCGCTATTCCGTGTTGGGTTCTCGCCGTCAAGGCGCTTTCTACTTGCGGCGTGACAACCCAGCGCCGCACCCCGTGCCGTAAGGTGCTCCCAGCTGATCGCCGATCGGTGTTTTTGATCTAGGTTTCCCGTCTGCGGGCAAGGGTGGGGAGCGACGGTCGTGTCGCGGCGCCGGGTCCACCTGCATCCTCGGCACCGGCGTGCCTGCGGTCGCCTTCGCCAGGCTCCGCCCAGTCCGCCGGCAGCGCGGTCAGCAATGTCCGGCCTGAACGCCAGCGGTTCGGGAGCCGCCGTTGTCGACCCGTTCGACCCACCCGTCGACGGTGAGTTGTCTTGCTGGTGTGGTGGGAGGAGTCGGTGCTTGGTCGCGCCCGGCGGCGACCGATGGCAGAGTACCCTTGAGGTACTGGAGGCACCGACGGACTGGTAGCTGGCGGGAAGGAGACGGACGCGGCGATGATGGAGCAGACGCCCCGGCAGGTTGCGGTCAAGGTCTCGCCGGAAGGCGACAAACTGATCACCAGTGGCGCGCACTACTTGCATATGAGCAAGAAGGATCTCGTCGAGGCGGCGGTCGCATTTTACCTGGATGCGCGCCGCGAGGAAATGCAGTCCGGGATGCGGGAGCTGCTGAGCGAGCTCGACGGCAGCCGCGCGTCACGGATAGCGATGCTCGCCGGGATGACTCGTGCTGAACTCGACGCGATCGGCGGCGTCGAAGAGGACCGCTGACGGTGGCCGGACGGGCCCGCCCCACGCTCCGCTGCCTGCGAGAGGATCTCGCCTTGACGGTCCCGCGCGCGGACACGCCTTTGGAGGACATCGGCCATCCGCTACTCGGCAAGGTCGGCGACCGCTTCGCCGACGACGACACGCCGCAGGAGCGGATCGCCGCGATCGACGATCAGGTGTTGTTCAAGGTGAAGGTCCAGCGCTGGCGCGGTGCAGTGTGGGTCGACGCCGGGATCCCATGGCTGGCGGCGGCCGGGCAGCGGGAGGAAGGCTCGCCCGATGACTTCTACGCGGCGCTGGCCGCACGCGCAACCGCCGCGCGGGCACGCTACAACGCCAGACACTCGCCTGCTCTCGCCACCACGACCTACACCGGTGACCTGCTGTCCGGTCAGGAGGACAAGCTGAGGTGGCGGGCCGAGTCGGCGACGCGCGCCGAGCGCACGCTCAGGGCGGCGGTGCACCGGCTGGTAGGCGAGTCACTGCTGGACGGCCAGGAGCATGCCGTCATGCTGGACGGCGCGGCGCTGGGCATCCAGGTCGTCGCTGACCAAGGTCACGAGACCTATGTCGCGATCCGCCTCATCGGCTCGGTCCCGCGACGGCTCGTCGCGACGATCCTCAGCCTCGTACCCGGATGTGAAGCCGACGCATGGATGTCCGACTACGCCATGCCGCAGCGGGCAGTGGCCCCCGAAGAGCAGATCTGGTCCAACATCATGGACCCAGCCGAGGCTGCGACGTTTCTCGACCAGCAACCATGAGCCTGTCATCCCTCCTGAACCCGAAGAGGAACGTCAACGCGACCACCACGCCGACGACTACGGTCACGAGACGGGTCGAAGCGTCCGGAACCGCCAGACCTGCGGAACACCCGTTCGATCCGGTAGGTGATGTAACGGTCGGCGCGGTCACTGGGCATCGTCCCTGGCCAGGGCACGGGTAGCGACCGGCCGGACAGTGATTTCAGGGGCCGCAACCAAGATCGAACGGTTCGGATGCTGGTACACAGGGTCCACAAGCTGGCTTTGCCTGCTCAGCCCCCCTTCGGGGGCGCTTTCGCGTTTGCCGCTGGCTCCTGGCTGGACATCAGGTGTCAGCGCGCCTGGCCCCGACTGGGCCCGATCATCTGGGCAACACCGCTACCCCGTGAAGATCGAAGTCGGCGGGCACTAATTATTGACGGCGGTCGAGCTTCCCACCGAGCCTTTTCAAAGTTGGTTGTTCTAATGGCCCTCGCTGGCGAGGACGAGGACGGCCTGGGCGAAGGTGCCGACGCGGCGTGGGCAGCCGCGGAAACGGTCGAATATGTGCCAGTTCTTGAGGACCGCGAATCCTCGTTCACCTTGTGAGCGGGTGGTGGCATGGGTCCGGTTGGCCTCCTTGTCACGGTCGGGGAGGTCGTTGTTCTTGGGTTTCTTGATCGGGACGAGGAGGCGCTCGCCCTCGCCGCCGATGTAGCCCTTGTCCGCGTAGAGGTAGAGCTCCGAACGGTCGATCAGATCGAGAATGTCGTGCATCCGGGCCGCGGTGAGGTCATGGACGGAGCCGGGAAGCCCTTCGGAGATCCAGATCAGCCGGCCGTAGGGGTCGGTGAGGCTCTGCAGGGTGATGCCGTGGTACTTGTGCTTGCCCGAGTAGTACAGCTTGTTATGCGCCCGGACACGATTGGTACGCACGATGGTGCCGTCGAGGATGAGGAAGTTGCTCTGGGTCCACGCGAAAATCCAGGCCGCGGCGAGCAGGGTCCGGCCGTGAGTGGCGAGCAGGCGGACGGCTTCGCGGATGTAGTTGTGGACGGTGCCGACGCTGACCTGGAACCCCTCGGCGAGTCGCTCGTAGCGTTCACCCTTGCGTAGGTGGACAAGTACCAGGAGTGCCTGCTCGTGTGGGGGCAGCTTGCGCCAGGTCCGGCGCTGGGCGCGGTCCTCGGCCAGCAGCCCCGCGAGGAAGGTCAGGGTCGACTCGGGCAGGTCGACGACACCAGGGTAGGTTAGCAACGGAAGTCCTCGGTCAAGGGCACAGTGGAGTAGACACCCTGTGATCTACCGAGGACTTCTCTATTTACGGCACCCCTCCGGCCACCGCCCGGCCAACTATCGCCGCCGCCAGATGGCGGAACGACTGGAGCCGGCGCCCGTTCAATTAGCTAATTGGTGATCCTCAACCGCCGAGAGAATCAGACAAACCGAGATTGAAAAGGCTCGATGTGCCACCGTTTCGTCCGTCCTTCGTCTATCAGCTCACAGTCGGCGCGCCGCCCAAAGATT
>NZ_CDWTMO010000197.1:0-6584 GCF_977946435.1 Frankia sp. CgKIO3
ACCCCACCCCGCGGCCCGCCGAAGCCCTCAGCCTGTTCGGCCCCCAGGGCGAACGCCTGCACGTCCGCGCCCACCCGGCAACAACAAGTGAGAGCAGCCGGTAGCAAGGGAAGGGAAGGGACGCCAGCGGTAAGAAAGCCCCACCGAAAGACCCGCGAGAACGGCCAACGAATAATGGTGGGCCTGCCTGGCGCAGGACGTTCTGCGCCCGGTTCGGGTGCCGGAGTTCCTCCGAATGTGGGACGTCAGGCCGTGCCGCGGCAACCGGTGCGCGGATAACGTGACTAGCGCCGGCAGCGGCAACACCATCGGGAGCGGAATGTGACACTTGTGCACGATAGACCGGCCGGGCACACGGGCCCGCCGGCGGGCGAGCTCCCGCCCGGGGTTGTGAAAACCCTGGCGCAGTACCTGCGGACGACGTCGCACAAGGACATCGCGCTGCTGTACTTCATGACCTCGCTGGTATTCTTCGCGTTCGCTGGAATCCTGGCGATGCTCATCCGGGCCGAGCTCACCCAGCCGGGTCTGCAGTACCTGTCGAACGAGCAGTACAATCAGGTTTTCACGATGCACGGCACGCTGATGCTGCTGATGTTCGCGACGCCGATCGCGTTTGCGTTCGCGAACTACCTGATCCCGCTGCAGATCGGCTCGCCTGACGTGGCCTTTCCACGGCTGAACGCGTTGTCGTTCTGGCTGTTCCTGTTCGGCAGCCTGACGGTCACCGCGGGCTTCCTTACGCCGAACGGCGCCGCCTCCTTCGGCTGGTTCGCCTATACGCCGCTGTCGAACGCCGCCTACTCGCCGGGCGTCGGCAGTGACCTGTGGGTGCTGGGTCTGACCGTCTCCGGTCTGGGTACCATCCTGGGCGCGGTCAACTTCATCACGACGATCCTTTGCCTGCGGGCGCCCGGCATGACGATGTTCCGGCTGCCGATCTTCTGCTGGAACCTGCTGGTGACCTCGATCCTGGTGCTGGTCGCCTTCCCGGTGCTCGCGGCCGCGCTACTCGCCCTGGAGTTCGACCGCCGGTTCGGCGCGCACATCTTCGACCCGGGTAACGGCGGCGCCGTCCTCTGGCAACACCTGTTCTGGTTCTTCGGGCATCCCGAGGTGTACATCATCGCCCTGCCCTTCTTCGGGATCATCACGGAGATCATCCCGGTGTTCTCCCGAAAGCCGTTGTTCGGCTACAAGGGACTGGTCTACGCGACCATCGGCATCGGGGCGCTGGCGATCGCTGTGTGGGCGCATCACATGTACGTCACCGGCGCGGCGCTGCTGCCGTTCTTCGCTTTCCTGACGTTCCTGATCGCGGTGCCCACCGGGGTCAAGTTCTTCAACTGGATCGGCACGATGTGGCGCGGACAGCTCACCTTCGAGGCGCCGATGTTGTTCGCCGTCGGCTTCCTGGTGACGTTCCTGTTCGGTGGTCTGACCGGTGTTCTGCTGGCCAGCCCGCCGATCGACTTCCACGTCTCGGACAGCTACTTCGTCGTCGGCCACTTCCACTACGTCGTCGCCGGCCTGTTGTTCGCCGGCTTCGGCGGGGTGTACTTTTGGTTCCCGAAGGTCACCGGCCGGATGTTGAACGAGCGGCTCGCGAAGGTGCACTTCTGGACGATGTTCTTCGGCTTCCACCTGACCTTCCTGGTGGATCACTGGCTCGGTGTCAAGGGCCTGCCGCGCAGATACGCCGACTACGGCCCGGACGACGGCTTCACCACGCTGAACACCATCGCCACCGCTGGCAGCTCCCTGCTTGCGCTGTCGACCCTGCCGCTGCTGTACAATCTGTGGTGGTCGTACCGGAAGGGTCGGGTCGTGACAGTGGACGACCCGTGGGGCTTCGGCAACTCGCTGGAATGGGCGACGTCCTGCCCACCGCCGCGGCACAACTTCACCTCGCTGCCGCGGATCCGCTCCGAGCGGCCCGCCTTCGACCTGCACTACCCGCAGGCGGCCGGCGCGGTCGACTACCATGCCACCCCCGAGTTCACCCCGACCCGCGACACCCCGGAGCTGAATACCTGAGAACGCGGCTCACGTTGGCGGCTGAACCGGAACCGCCCCGGGCTGTTGAGAGCCCGGGGCGGTTCAGCCCTGACAGGCCCGGCCCTCATGGGTGGGTGCGGTTCACGGCGCTGCTGGCCGATGCGGCCCGCCGTGAGGTGCGCCCACCGAGGTCGAGACCGCGCTTGCCGACCGGTCGGGCGATCGGCGTCCTGGGCGGGATGGGCGAGTCTGGGTGGGATGGGCGAGACCGCGCGGGGCTACGACTGACGGTTGTAATCTCGGCTAGCTCGTGTTGATTCCATGAGGGTCACCAACCCGCCTGACTCGCATGTACTGGAAGGTGACTGGGTGATGCGCCGCCCTGTACAGCCGGTATCGTTCATAGATGCGGTGGTCAAAAATCTTCGCGCCGAGCTGTTCAGCGGCAATATCGGCAGCAACCAGGCGCTGACCGAAGTAGGCGTCGCCACCCAGTACGATATCGCTCGCCCGACCGCGAAGGCGGCAATCGAGAAGCTGATCGCGGCCGGTCTCCTTGTCCGCGGCAGTCACAAGGTCGCCCGGGTCCCCGAGCTCGGCCCGGACGACGTTCGCGACATCTACAACACGCGCTACTGCCTCGAGCGCGAGCCACTCCGGCTGCTCGCCGCGGCCCGCCGCGTTCCCGCGCAGGCCCGGATGGCCAATGATGAGATCAAGTCGGTGATCAACGGCCCTCAGATCGCGATCGTCGAGCCCGACATGCGGTTTCACCTCAGCCTCGTCGACTCGATGTCCAGTCCCCGCATCAGCGGCATGTACCACAAACTCGCCGGTGAAGTCCGGCTGTGCATGTCGCAGGTACAGGGCCGGGCGCTGCTGAGCGCGGAATCGATCTACGGCGAGCACGCTCGCTTGCTGGAGATGATCGTGACCGGCGATCAGGACGCAGCAACGGTCTTACTCCACAAACACCTCTCCCGCGCGCGAGAGACTCGCGGGCGCTTTCGGCGCCGAACCGGGCCCGGAGGCGGGCTTCGAGTACGAAGCCGCGACGGCGCGCGGGTGACACGTTCGCTCGGACCGCGCATCCATCAAGGTCACGGGAAGTCGTCGACCGGCGTTCTCCAACACGTTCTCAGCCGGCACCGCTAGGATGGGCAGAATCACGGATCGGGCGAGTCGCGTACTCCAGCGTCTCAACAATGTGGACGTATTCGCGCCCCGTTGCGCGTGACATTCCGACCTCGCAGGTCCGGTTGGCCGACGCATGCACCTCGAAGGTGCGGGAGTTGACCTCACGTGCCTCGTTCAACGTCGCCGCCGCAGTCAGCTCGGGATGCAGGAGCCCGCGATCACCGGCGAACGCGCAGCAATTCCAGTCCAGCGGCACGACCACCTCGTCGCTGACCAGCTCGGCGAGTTCCCTGAGTAAAGTCGTGGTGCCCCGCCGCTCGGTCGAGCACGTAGGGTGCAGTACCAGGGACGCCACCCGGCGGGTCACCGAGAGGCGGCCCACGACCTCGGCGCGCACGAATTCGAGCGCGTCCACGAAACGAAGTGCCTCGTAGCCGCCGCCAAGCCGCTCCGCCTCGGCGCGAAGCTCCTCCAGACCTTCTGTGCACGACGCCGTGTCGCACACGACCGGCAGGCGGCCGCCGTCGGTCGCTGCGAGCAGCGCCGGCAGGACCTTGGCCCCGATGACCTCGTGGCCACCCCTGAGACCCTTCGACTTCCACGGCATACCGCAACACATCGACGCAATGCCCTTGGGCACCCGTATCGCTACTCCGGCACGCGCGCACAGCGTCAGCATCGCGGGCATGACCCCGCCGCTGGACGACGACGAGCCGAACATGGCACCGACGCACGCCGGGAAGTACACGGCGCACGCCTCTGCGGCAGCCACGACCGCCCGGCGCCGGTACCCCCCCGCGGGGCAGCGAGGCGTCATACTGGGGCATCCTGTCGGTGCCCAACGTTCTGCGGGCCAGGGAGATCGCGGCTGTCGGCAACGCCGGCGGCAGTGCGGCGGCGGCAGAAAGCGCCTTCCCAGCCAGTGCGGTGGTCGCCCCCCAGTGGCGGGCCGCCGAGCGCCACAGCGCGTCCTCGCCCTTGTTCACCCTCTCGGCGCGCAGCTCTCGCACGAGTGATCCGGTGTTGATCTACACAGGGCAAGCGGTCTGGCACATACCGTCGACCGCGCAGGTGTCGACCGCGTCATAGCGGTAGGCCGCGGACAGCTCGTCGGCGAGCCCCTCGTCTCCCTCCCGCCGCGCGGCCTCACGCTCCCGCAGCAGGGCGATCCGCTGCCGAGGAGTCAGGGTCAGCGCCCGGCTCGGGCAGACCGGTTCGCAGTACCCGCACTCCACGCACATGTCCGCGCCGTAGCCGACCGTCGGCACATCCTTGAGATTGCGCAGATAGGAGCGAGGATTATCGGACAGCACGACCCCCGGGTTGAGGATTCCCGGCGGGTCGAACAGCCGCTTCACCTCCGTCATGACGTCATACAGTTCATCGCCGTACTGGCGACGGACATACCCCGCCATGATCCGGCCGGTGCCGTGCTCCGCCTTGAGCGTCCCCTTGTGCTCGAGCACCAGCTCGACCATTTCCTCGGTGAACGCGTGGTAGCGTTCCAACCGCGCGGGATCCTGGAAGGTCTCAGTGAGCATGAAATGGATATTGCCGTCCTTGGCATGGCCGAAGATGACACTGTTCTGATAGCCGTGCGCGTCGAACAGCTTCGTGAGTTCCTGGCACGCTACCCGCAGGTGCGGCACCGGAACCGCCACATCCTCCAGCAACGCCGTGGTCCCCGCCTGGCGCGCTCCCGCGACGGCCGTATAGAGACCCTTACGCACATGCCACAGGTCCTTTCGGCGCCGCGGGTCCGAGGTCAGCTCCAGGGGCGACTCGGTCTCGAGCCCATCGCACACGCCGCCGGCCCCGGACACCTTGTCGGCAAGCTCCTCGGTGGTCGCTGCCTGCAGCTCCACCAGGAGCGCAACCTGGTCACGCACTTCCAGCGAGCCGATCTCAGCCGGTGTCGCGCCGAGGGTCTGCGCAACGGCAAGGGACCGAGCGTCCATCAGTTCGATCGTCGCGAAACCCCACGTCGACCAGCTCGGGCAGCGCGGCGGTCGCGGTGGCGAGGTCACGAAACACCGCCAAGCCCGTCGAGGCGTGGGGAAAGAGCTCCACCGTCCGGAACGTGGCCGAGGCGACGAACCCGAGCGTGCCTTCGCTACCGATCATCAGATGGGCCAGGATCTCGACGGGACGCTCGTAGTCGAGAAACGAGTTGAGACCGTAGCCCATCGTGTTCTTCATTGAAAACTGCCGACGCAGCGTCGCCACGGACGCCGGGTTGCGGCAGATCCGCTCACGGAGCCGCAGCAAGCCCTCATACAGATCGGGTTCCAGCGCGCGCAGCCGTTCATCCGCGTCCGGCGCACCGGTGTCAATCACGGATCCGCTGGATAGCACCACGGTCATCGCCTCGAGCGTCTGGTAGGCGTTCTGCCCGGTACCGCAGGCCATTCCGCTGGAATTGTTGGCAATGACTCCACCCAGGGTGCAGGCGACCTCACTCGCGGGGTCGGGACCGAGCTTCCGCCCGTACGGACGCAGCCGCGCGTTCGCGGCACGGACGGTCACGCCAGGCTCGGCGCGCAGACGGTCACCACCGTCGAGCACCTCGGCCGACTGAAAACCGGGTCGCACGTCGACCAGGATCCCATCGGTGACGCCCTGGCCGCTGAGGCTCGTCCCGCCCGAGCGGAACGTCAGGTACGAACCACTTCGCCGGCATCTCGCAAACAGCGCCGCCACATCGCCCACGCCGGCAACACGTTCCACTGCGGAAGGCACCAGGGATAATGCGACGCATCCCGCGCCATCGCGTAGCGCAGGACCGGACGGCCTGCCACGGCCGGCCCCTGGCCATGCCCGCCGCGGCTCCCCGCTACCTCCGCTACCTCCGCGCCAGTGGGACGCCCTTCAAGACTCATCGCCCGTCCTCTCCAGACAAGGAAAGTCTGACAAGTATACATTCGCACACCCCGCGGCGCGTCACCTCGGCTGCCCTACGATGTCCCTGCCACCCAGCGTCACTGCCACCCAGGGCATCGAACCCTGATCACGAGCCCGTGGCGGCTGTGACTGCTACGACCATGGGCGAGGTGCCGAGCGTGGGGGCCACCCGTCGCCGACGGTGTGAAAACAGTCGTTGGAGCTCGGTACCCCAGGCGGCCTGTCGCCCACAGCAAGAGCCATGAGCTCGGAAAGGGTTTATAATGATCTTTATCACCGCCAAGTTCCGGATCAAGCCGGAGCACGCCGACCAGTGGCCGGAGATCTCACGGGCGTTCACCGAGGCGACCCGCGCTGAGCCGGGCTGCAAATGGTTCGACTGGTCCCGCAACATTGAGAGCCCGACCGAGTACGTACTGGTCGAGGCATTCCAGGATGGCGACGCCGGAGCCCCAGGATGGCGACGCCGGAGCCGCGCACGTCCAGTCCGACCACTTCAAGGCCGCCCGGCAGACACTGCCGAAGTACCTCACCGAGTCTCAATGCCG
>NZ_CDWTMO010000198.1:0-6530 GCF_977946435.1 Frankia sp. CgKIO3
CCAGGGGGTCTACGCCGCGCTCAGCCATCTCGACGCGGTGCGCGCCGACATCGGCGGCTGGGAGACGGCGGCACGGACACAGCGCTCGGCACCGCCAGGACGTCGTAGCGCCCGTCCACCGACGCGGCGGCAAAGACCACAGATCCTCGTAGTGCCGCTGGCCATGGGCGACGTCGGGTGATGGTCTACTCGGCGGGCAGTACATCGGCCTCCCAGGGGTTGACCAGCTCCAAGCCCAGGCCGGTGAAGTCGCTGGTGTTGCGGGTAGCCAGGACGGCAATGCGGGATCGACAGATAGCCGCGATCTGGGCGTCGAAGCCGCTGATCGGAGTCCCGGCTTGTTCACGCTCGACCACGAGGCTGGCGTAGTGGCGGGCCGCCGTGACGTCGAAGGGCAGGACTCTGTCCTGGAACGCCGAGAAGACATCGTCCGCGGCTGCCATCAGCAACTCGCGGCGGCGACCGGATGGCAGTCGGACGATGCCGTAACGGACCTCGGCCACGCTTATCGAGGTCGTGTTCAAGGCGTCACCGGGTCGGCTGGTTACCCACCTTACGACGCGATCTGCTGGTACTGCGCGCATGAGCTCGGAGATGACATTGGTATCGAGAACGATCATTCTGAGGGTGGCACCCGGTCACGTGAACAGGTCCGCTGCCCGCGGTGCCTGTGTCCGCGCTGGCAGCTGGAGGTCGACGCCACCAAGCGCGCCGAACCGGGCGAGCAGGGTCTGAGCGAAACCGGCAGCATCCTCGGGCTCGCTGACCGCCTCGGTGAGGATCGCACGGATCTCGGCCTCCATCGAACGGCCGTGGTGCGCCGCACGTATGCGCAGTCGCTCCCGCACACCGTCATCGAGGTCTCGGATGCTGACCGCCGCCATTGGGACCACCTCCTGATAGCAATGCTAGCACGGGCGGACCCCGGCGGCACCGTCGCGCCGCCGGTCAGATAATCATGCGGCTACTGCTGGCTGTTCGAATATCAGGTCGGTTCCGTCGACGGTGGTCGACACTCCGATCGGGAAGGTGGGCAGCGGGTCGGTGTGACCGCCTTCGACGTGCGCGAGGACGGGATAGCTGCCGGCGGCCACGTGGTGCAGGACGAGGCGGTGATAGTCGTTGCTGGTGTTGTCGTCGAACCGGTAGGGGCAGATAGGGCTATCAGCGGTGCTGTGATCATTGGAACGCGCGCGTCAGCTGGAGGAAGTCGCAGGCTTCGTCATCGGACTGGCATTCGCGGCTTTGACCCCGCTTCCTCCGTCCCCCGCGTCCCGACGGGAACCCTGTCCGCATGGCGAACGGGTGGACGACCGACCCGGACGACCGGACCCGCAATATGGACAGTCCGCGATCAGGCGGACGCAGACCGTCCCATCCCACTCCATGTTTCCGAGACCGGCTGGTCCAGCACCATCCCAATGAGCCGCGCCAACGGATCGTTCGTCAGCAACTCGTCCGCTTCGTCGATCTGGCTCAGATGCAGCCCCACGACGTCACCGTAGCGCCCCAGCCCGCTACTCCGGTGGCGACCGGCGTCCGCCCCGCATCAGCTGTGGTCAATTGCCGACCCGCCAGGGCTGTGAAGACCCTCCAACACGAGGGTCAGCAGGCGGTCTGCCGTCGCAGTTCCAGGAACTGTGGTCACTGTTTGCTCGCACGCCCACGCGAGTCCACTGACCACGGTGAACAGTTCGACGGCGTCAAGATCCACGCGCATCGCGCCAGCCTCCTGCGCGCGGGCCAAGAGAGACGTCCCAGCCTTGCGCATGCTCTCGCAGGCCGCGTGAAGCGGGGTCGACGTGTCCCGCAGGGTCCGTAGGAGCGCGGCCGCGAGCCCTCGATAGGCGCCGGTGAACTCCATGAATTCTCGTAGCCAGATCGTCAGCGCTGGACCCGGCGATGAATCTACCGAGAGTTCGCGCGCCCGCGCGGTCAGATCATCGAAACGCTCATGGAGCACCGCTTCGAGCAGGGCCTCCCGCGTCGGGAAGTGGCGATAGAACGTCCCGATGCCGACTTCGGCCTGGCGGGCGATTCCTTCCAGGGAGGCCCCGGTGCCGTGCTCGATGAACGCGGCACGCGCATGCGCCAGCAACTTCTCGCGGTTGGCTCTGGCATTCGCACGCATGGGCCGCGTCTCAGCCACCCCGCCCGATCGCCTTCCCTTCGCAGCACATAGACGGAAGCTACCTCCTCCCCAGACACCTTGCCGGAGGCAGCCTCCGGTATGTTCGACGCGACCGGAGGGTACCTCCGGCAGGTGGAGCGACAGAAGGGATCGGCAATGAGCATCTCGGAGGTCCGCCGACGCCTGGGTCGGTTCGGGGTATGGCTTCCCCCGTTCGTCCTGCTGAGTAGTCCAGTTGCCACCCAGCACCAGGATTTCGCCCGGATCGAGCGGCTGGGGTACGGGTCGGTGTGGAGCGGGGAGACGCCGCCAGGCGCACCGGCCACCGGTCGCGAGGCGTTTGCGCAGCACGGGCTGATGCTTGCCTCAACTGATCGGATCATCGTTGGCACGGGCATCGCGAACATCAGCACCCGCGCCTCGGGCGCGATGCACACCGGCGCCGCGACACTGGCCGAGGCCTATCCTGGGCGATTCCTCCTCGGCCTCGGTGGCCAGTCCGGCGAACGACCCCTTTCCCACCTGCGTGATTATCTCGACGCGATGGACGAGGCCGCTGCGCACCTTCCGCAGCTGCCAGCTCCGCGATACCCACGCGTCCTCGCCACCCTCGGACCGCGCGTGCACCGGCTGGCTCGCGAGCGCGCCGACGGCGTCCACCCGTTCCTGCAGCCGGTGGCGCACACGGCGGCCGCCCCCGCCGTGCTGGGCCCCGACCCGTTGGTCATCCCGCACCAGGCCATGATCCTTGAGCGCGATGCGCAGGCCGGCCGGACCTGGCTGCGGACCATCTTCGATCTCGGCGTGGATGCCCCTGACTCCCCCTACACCAGGAACTACCGCCGGCTCGGCTACAGCGAGGCAGACATGGCTGAACGCGGCGACAGCCTGATTGACGACGTCCTCGCCTGGGGCGACGAGACCGCTGTCGCGGCAAGGCTCATCGCCCACATTGATGCCGGCGCCGACCACATACTCGTGAACCCGTTCGCCCCCGATCTCTCCCAAGCAGTCGACCAGCTCGAGCGCCTTGCCCCGCTGCTGAGGCTGGACGCCCAGAGCTGAGCGGAGGGCAGGAGGCGAAGCACCAGGCGGCTCTTTGCTCCGGCGGCCGCAGAGCGGCACGCGACGCTTCATGGTCAAGCAGGCACGAAACGATCCGTCCCGCTCCATCCTTCCGAAACCGGCTGATCCAGCACCATCCCGATCAACAGCGCCAACGGGTCGTTCGTCAGCAGCTCGTCAGCCTCGTCGATCTGGCTCAAGTGAAGTCCCACCGTCATCACGATAGCCACAGGCCCAGCCGTCGATCCGCTGGCCAGCACAGCGCGGTCGACGTCGTCCGTACTGTCGTGAGTCGCTGACCGAACGGCTACGTGAGCGCATCGCTGGGCGGACGCCCGCGCAGCAGCGCGATGTCGGCAAGGCAGCCCCACCGAGCGCCAAGCTCACCGCCAGATCCGTCAGCACCTTCGCGATCATGCCCCGCCGCCAGCGCTCGTCACGGCGCCAGTGCCGCCACCCAGCCCGGACACCCGAACCGTCTCGGAGCAGCAACCCATCCGCCGATGACACGACATCCCGCCCGCGACAATGTCGACACGGACAGACCCAGACGCACGACGGCGAACAGGGCAGTTCGGCCCGAGGCAGGGGTCAGCCGCGCTGGAAGGCGCTCCGGTGGGCTTCGAGCCAGGAGCGCAACGACCGGGCCGGGTGACCGGTGATCCGCTCGACCGTGTTGGTGACGGGGGCGGTCTGGCCGATGGTCGCCGCGGCCACGTCGAGCAGCGTTTCCAGGATCGGACGGGGAATTCGGCCCTGGTCGAGGTCCAGTGCCTCCTCCCGGGTCACGTCCTCGACGGTGACGTCGGCACCGAGCACGTCGCCGATGATCGCGACCGCGTCCCGCAGGCGCATCGGCTCCGGTCCCGTGAGGATCTGCATCCGGGAACGGAAGGTCTCCTGGGTAAGGAGGTGGGCGGCGACCTCGGCGATGTCGTCGGGATGGATCGGCGTGACAGGGGCGTCCGCGAACGCCATCGCGACCCGTCCGCTGGTCTGGATCTGATCTGCCCAGTCGCGCCGGGTATTGGTCGCGAGCCAGCTCGGGTAGAGCACCGTGTGCGAGAGACCCGACTCGGCCACGGCCCGCTCGATCCCGCGGTGAATTTGCCCGATGGGCCGGTCGAACTCCCCGACCTCGTAGGCCGCCGGCGAGGACAGCAACACCACGTATTGCACGCCCGCGTCCACGGCCGCCGCCACGAAGGCCTCGACAGTACCGATCACCGGATAGAGGAAGACGGTCTCGACCCCTCGCAGCACCTTCGCCGCCGACGGCCCGGGGTCGGCGAGGTCGAGTTCGGCCAGCTCGACGCCGGCGGGCAGCCGTAGGCTCGTCGCATCACGGGACGAGCCACGAACTGGGTGGCTCGACCCGGCCAGCGTGGCGACCAGACGCGACCCGATGTTCCCGCTGGCGCCTGTGACAAGGGTGGTCATGACTCTCCGATCACGCAGGTGCTACATCTGAGATTACCTTTGGATGCAAAGTATCTTTGGTTAAAAAGGCAAAGGAGGCGAGGAGGACCATGTCAAGCCGGAGCGAGGACGAGCTCGATGTGGACCAGGCTGTCCGCGCGCTGTTGCTACTGATGCCGCAGCTGGTCGGGCGGGCGAAACGGACGCCGCCGCCCGCCGAGCTCGCCGGCCTGGCGCTCGGCCCACGGCACCTGTCCCTGCTCTCTTAACCTGCTGCTTGACGGCCCCACCACCGTCAACGCACTGGCCACACGGCTGGAAGTCGCGCCCACGACCGTCAGCCTGATGGTCGCCGACCTGGACCACGCCAAGATCGTCGAGAGGCACGAGGATCCCGGCGATCGCCGACGCCGGATCGTCAGTATCGCCGCCACGGGCCGCCCCGTGATCGAGGGATGGCTCGGCTCGGGCACCCGCGCCTGGCGGGAGGCGCTCCAACCGCTGACCCCGGCCGAACGCCACCTGGTCGTCAGCACCCTGCGCGCCTACGAACGCGCCGCCAGTGAGGGCGCCTCCGACCCGAGTTGAGTACGACACCACAATGCCCGCGGTGCGCGCCGAGAAGCTGACACGGTCGCCGCTGTGATCTCTGGCTCCGGCAGGCGCGGGCCGGAGCCAGGCCCCACGCGGTCAGACGGGCATGGAGCCGCCCGTCCCGCTCGTTCTTTCCGACATCCGCTGGTCCAGGACCATCCCGATCAGCGGCGCCAACGGATCGCTGGTCAGCAGGTCGTCTTCCTCGGCGATCTGGCTCAGGTGCAGGCCCATGGCCGACACCTCCTTGGCGGCAAGCCAGACCCCGTCGATCGTGCACGTCATGGGCACTAGCCGCCGCTCCAACGCCAACCACAGACGGACGCAGAGCCGGTCCGGCGCCTGCCCCCAGGACCTGGATGCAGGGTACCTGACACAGCCTAACAAGGCTTCTACAGCCTCACAACATCATGCTAGGCTGTGTCAGGCTCACTGGGAGGCTGACACATGCAGGCAGCAGAACTGGCCGAGTTGGTTGCCCCGCTTCGCCGGATCGGTCGCGACGACGCAGGACTTGAGGTCAAGCTGGCGTCAACCGACAAACTGCCCAATGAGACCGCACAGACCCTGTGCGCATTCGCAAACACTCCAGGCGGAGGCACGCTGATCTTAGGCCTCGACGAGGGACGCGGGTTCGCGACCACCGGTTGCGAGTACGCCGCGAAGCTTTCCGCCGACATCGCGGGACTGTGTCGAGATGCCCTCCATCCACCCCTCGTGCCGCTGATCAGCCTGCCGCAGTTCGAGGACAGGACCCTTGTCGTCACCGAGGTGCCGGAGCTCGACGCAGCAGACAAGCCCTGCTACCTGCGGAGCAAGGGGCAGCCAAACGGTTCATATATCCGCATCTCGGATGGAGATCATCGGCTCTCGTCGTACGAGGTGAGCCAATTATTGATCAACCGGGGCCAGCCGACGTTTGATCGGGAGCCCGTCGAAGAAGCCAGACGAGTCGATCTGGACGACGAACTCGTCACGGATTTTCTGCGGGAGCTTCGCCGGTCCCGACCGACGTTGGCACGCCGGGACGACGATGATCTGCTCCATCGGTGCGGCGTGCTGGTCAAGAGCGCGCTAGATACCCAGCAGCTTGTGCCATCGCTGGGCGGGCTCCTCGCGCTCGGCCATGATCCGCAAAGTTTCGATGCGTTGCGCGGATGCGCGGTTACGGTGACCGTTTACCCAACGAAACGCAAGGGAGAGCCCGGTCCAGACGGCCAACGATTCCTGGACGACAAGATTCTGGAAGGGCCGGCCCCGATCCTCCTCGAGGAGGTTTTTAGATTTGCATTGAAATAACTTGATTATTCTATGTCGGGTC
>NZ_CDWTMO010000199.1:0-6510 GCF_977946435.1 Frankia sp. CgKIO3
ACCGACGACCATCAAGATCCAACTAGTGGAAGCGGCATTGAGGCTCGCCTGCATCCGCTGCAGGGTCGTGATGGAGTCGGCGAGGCGCCGCTGGGCGGAGGCCGGATCCGGGTCGCGGCGCTGGGCGCCGAGCAGGATCTTCCCGGCGGGGCTGTTGACGGGATTGCCGTCCGGGCTCGTGACCAGGTTGTTCGTGAACTCCAGCGCCGCGAGCGGGGTGATCACCGATTCGATCCGGTCATCGGCGTCGAGGCTGGCCTGCAACTCCCGGAACTGGCTGATGTTGCGCTTGGTGAACAGGTCCTCGAGTCGTTCGCCCTTGTCCAGGGCGAACAGCGTGACCATCGCCTGGCCGCCGAAGAGGGACTGGTAGGCGACGTTGTCCCGGGCGACCTGGGAGTCGGGGTTCAGATAGTTGTCCTGGCCGGTGGTGAACTCCAGCCGGGTGGTTCCGAACCCCAGGGCGGCGGTGACGAGCAGCGCCACGACGGCGACGATGCCCGAGCGCCGACTGACCATACTGACGAGTGCCACCGATGGCCCGGACCCGTGGTCCGGGCCCGAGGGGCGGCCTGGTTCCGACCGGTGTTCGGGCCGGCCGGGATGATCGGCTGGATCGCCGGTGGACGGGGAGGGCGTAGGCATCGGTCACGCTCCGGAGCTATCTGTGTTGCCTCCGGATCGACGCACGTTACCTGTCGGCCCGACAGCTGTGTCCCTGCTGTATAGCGCAGCAGGTCACATCGCCTGAAGGCCCCGGGGCAGCCGATTTCGCCGGAAAATGCTTCAGGCGATTAACATGCCCTGGGCCTGGCTCCCCGCGCTCGGGCGTGCCCGGGGTCAGACGCCCGCGGACTCCCGTGACGGTCGGAGTTCGACGAGCGAGTCGTAGCTCGGGAAGAAGAGCCCCTCGTGCCCGTCATCCCAACGCACGACGAACGGCGGGCCTCCGTCCTCGCCGCGTACCTCGACCACGGTCCCGTGTCGTTCCGGGCTGCCCACCGTGCGGCCGTGGACGACGAACCTCTCTCCGACGGATGCGAACATCATGATGGCCGACCTCCCTGCCGGGCGATCCGGTCTGTTCTGCCTGGATGCTCCGGTGACCGATCGCATGCGCGTGCTCTTTCTGCCTAGCACGAGGTGCCGGTCGCGGCATATTCGGAGTCCGAAAGGTCGCGAATTCCCGGCTCAGGACAGCCGCTCGACGACCAGCGCCATGCCCTGCCCGCCGCCGACGCACATCGTCTCCAATCCGATGGTCGTGTCGGTGGTGTGTAGTCCGTTCAGCAGGGTGGTGAGTAGGCGGGCGCCGGTCATCCCGAACGGGTGACCGAGCGCGATCGCGCCACCGTGCACGTTCAGCTTCGCGACGTCGAGCCCGAGTGCCCGGTAGGCCGGGATGACCTGCGCCGCGAATGCCTCGTTCAGCTCTACCAGGTCGACGTCGTCGATCGTCATCCCCGCCCGGGCCAGGGCCCGCCGGGACGCCTCCACCGGGGCCAGGCCCATGATCTCCGGTGACAGCGCGCTGACGCCGGTGGAGACGATCCGGGCCAGCGGGGTGATGCCGAGCTCGCGGGCCCTGGTGTCGCTCATGACGATGACCGCAGCGGCTCCGTCGTTGAGCGGGCAGGCGTTACCGGCCGTGACGGTACCGTCTGGGCGGAACACCGGCCTGAGGGCGGCCAGCGCCCGTATCGTGGTTCCCGGCCGGGGACTGTCGTCGCTGTCGATCACCCCGCCGTCGGGCAGCGGCACCGGAATGATCTCTCGCTTGAAGAAGCCGTCCGCGACGGCCCGCTCCGTCAGGTTCTGCGAGCGGCAGGCGTACTCGTCCTGTTCGAGGCGGCTCACGCCGGCGAGCTGGGCCACGTTCTCGGCGGTCTGCCCCATAGCGATGTAGACGTCGGGCAGCTCGCCGGCCGCCCGGGGATCCGTCCAGGGCGCGGACCCCGCCTGCGCGCGGGCCGCCGTACGGGCCTGGGCCTCGCAGTAGCGCGGGTTCTGGGTGTCCGGCAGGCTGTCGCTGTTGCCCCTGACGAAGCTGCTGACGACCTCCATCCCGGCGGCGATGAACGCGTCGCCCTCTCCCGCGCGGACGGCGTGCGCGGCCATCCGCAGAGCCTGCAGGGAGGAGGCACAGTACCGGGAGACCGTCGTGCCGGGAACGGTGTCGAACCCGAGGCTGACGGCGACGACGCGGCTGATGTTGTGTCCCTGTTCGCCTCCGGGTAGCCCGCAGCCGATGATGAGATCGTCGATATCGGCCGGGTCGAGGGCCGGAACCTGGTCCAGGGCTGCCCGGACGATGACGGCCGCGAGGTCGTCGGCCCGCATCCCCCGCAGCGAACCCTTGAACGCCCGCCCGATCGATGACCGGGTTGCGGCGACGACGACGGCCTCGGTCACATGCCCTCCCAGTTCTTGGCGTTCCCGGTGTTCCGGGCTTTCCGGTGTTCCCGGTGTTCTTGGCGGCAGGGTCGCGGGAGCCGCGGTCCCTGCGGCCAAATGATCAAAACTCTAACGCGGACGAGCGCCCGCGGTCGCGGGTGGCCGAGCCGACGTGGCGAGGGGGACCCGTCGGGTTACGCTTTGATCATCCCGTCGCCAGCGAGCCGGATGGCGTGCCCGATGCGAGCAGACCTTGGTACACCCCGTGATGTCGCGGCCCTCGCCGCGGCCGCGGGCGAACTGCGCGAGCGCGCCGCCCGGCTACGCCGGCTCGCCCCGGAGGTGGCCGGGGTGCTGGCCGGTGTGCGTACCGCCGACACCCCGCGGGCCTGGCGGTCACCGTGGCGGATCCGGTACGCCGCCCGGCTGGACGACTGGCAGCGGGCGCTCGACGTCGGCGCCGGGATGCTGCGCGATCGGGCCGGGCTGCTCGACTGGCTCGCCGAGCGGTACGATGAGCGTGCCCACGCCTTGCGCCTCGGTCTCGGCGCGGCTGCTGTGGTATCCGCCGATGAGCTCGCCCGGCTGCGCCGGTTCGACGCGTCCGGCGGCGTCGGGAACGACCCACGGATGTGGATGCTGGCCCACCGACTGGCCACCGGCGGCACCGGGGACGGCAGGCCCGCCGGGATGGTCCCGATTGACGAAACCGTTCTGTTCGATCCGGTCCTGCTGGGCGTCCTGTCCGACCGCCTGCGGGCAGCGGGCGACCGGTCGGCAGCCCTGGCTCGGGCCGTCGCCGCGGACGGGGAACGGTTGAGCCGGCTGCCCGGTCCGTTCGGCGGCGCGGACTGGTCCGGTCCGCACGGCCTGTTCGGGGAGCGCAAACCGCCCGGTCTGGCCGGCTCGTCCAGTCTGGCTGGCTCGTCCGGACGGGACGACCCCGTCGGGTTCGGGCTGCACGCGGTCGCCGTCGGAGCGCCGGCCATGGCGCGCGGCATCGACCGGCGGATGGCGCGTTTCGCCGCAGCCGAGCTGGTCGCCCGCATCGGCACGGATCCGGCGGCAGTGACCGTCAATGATCTGGCGGCGATCAGCGCTCGGCTGGCTGGCCTGTCCGCGGCGATGCGCCAGGCGGCCATCTCCCGGCTGCGCGGCCGGCCCCTGGCGGTCCTTGCCGCAGTGGCCGCCCGGGTGATCGAAAATCCGGGCCCCGGCATCCTTCGCTACCTGCCGGCGCTGGCCGACCTCACCGACACCCTGATCGCCGGGGCCTCCTCGGCCATGATCGGAGACCTCCTGCTGGCTTTCCCATGGCTCGAACCCGGCTACCCTGTCGTCCGCGGACGCCCCGGCGAGGTCGTGGCGGTCGACCGCACCGGCGACCCGACGGTGCGTGACGGGATCAGCCCGAGCGATGTGGGGCAGGGCGACGTCGCCGACTGCTACCTCGTCGCGGCGCTGATCGGCATCGCCCGCCAGGATCCTGGGCTGCTCGCGGAGCGGCTGCGGGCCAACCCCAACGGCACTGTCATGATCACCATGCACCCCCGCGGACCGGCCGGCGCCGGCGTGGGCGTCACCGTCACGGCCGCACTGCCCGCTCGTCGGGTCCAGCCGCCGTACGGGCGGTCAGAGGATCGATCGGAGGATGAGGCACCCGGGCCGCAGGCGCCGGGCACCTCCTGGTCACGTGCGGCCGGGTACGAGGAGGTCGCGATGGACGGCGACGACGCGGCGGGACGGCCGGAGCTGTGGCCGGCGCTGTACGAGAAGGCCTACGCCCGGCTGCACGGCGGCTATCCCGCCATCGAATTCGGAAATGCGGCGACGGCCCTGCGGACGCTCACCGGGCGATCGGCGCACGTGCTCGCCGCCCACGAGGCGACCGTTCCCGCCCTCGGGGAGCTCCTCGCCGGCGGCGAGGTGGTGATTGTGACCACCCGGCGTCGAACCCGACCTGGCGGGCTCGTCGCGGCGCACGCCTACACCCTGCTCGCCGTGGACGCGGCGCGCCGGCGGGTGCTGCTGCGTAATCCGTGGGATCCGGCGCCCGGGCAGAACAACGAGCGGTGGTACGCCTGGGACGGGATCCTCCCGGACACGCATGCGGTCGTGCACGGCCCGACCCGTTGACGACCGGTCGCCGCTGCCCCGCTACCACTGCCGAATGATCGCCACCGGGGTGGGGCAGTGAAGCATGCACTGGTGGCTGACCGATCCCAGCAGCAGCTCGGCGAAGCCGCCGTGACCGCGGGCGCCGACGACGACAAGATCGCACTCGCGGCCCTTGACGATCAAGGCCTGGGTGGCCGAGGCGGGCACCACCACGGCCCGTAGGTCCAGTCCGGCCGGCAGTTGGCCGCGGTCGCGGACGCCCGCGATGGACTCGTCGAGCACGGCCCGGGCCTGGTCCTCCAGGGCCTGGGTGATCTCCCCCGGTGCCTCGGCGAACGGCAACGGGATCGCTGCGAGCCAGGCGTGCACGGCGATCAGCGGAACCCCGCGCAGCGCGGCCTCCCCAGCGGCCCAGGCGAGGGCCGACAGTGCGTTGGGGGAGCCGTCCACACCCACGGCGATCGGCCGGGACAGTCGGGACGGCGCGCCGGCCGGGATCGTGCCTTCGGCGGCGGTCGCACCCGAGCCGATGGTCGCACCCGAGCTGGCGATGGCGGCCTCGACGTCACCGCGGGCGATCACGACCGGAACCGTGGCATGTACGGCGACGGAGGCACTGACCGACCCGATTCGCAGCCGGTGCAGCAGTCCCTGCCCCCGGGCACCGACCACGATCATGCGGGCGTCGCGGCCGACCGTCAGCAGGGCCTCCGCGCCCGGCAGGTCCACGGCCTGCTCCGCCACGGAGACGGTCGATCCCGGTGGCGTGACCGCCGTCACGGTCTTGTGTAGCGTCCGCTCGGCCGCCTGCGCCAGACCGGCCCGCATCCCGGACTGTGCCGTACCACGGGCGAAGCCGATCATGGCTCGGATGCCGCACCCCTGCCACTCCGCCTCGGTGAACGCCCAGCGCAGCGCCGTGTGGGAGCCCGCGGAACCATCGACCCCGACCACGATGTCGGCCATCGTCCGCCTCCTTCGAAGCCCGGTCCGGGATACCCGGCTGGCCGGCCTGGAACCCCGTCCGCCAGCGGGGAGGCCAACGCGGGGGAGGCCAACGCGGAGTGGAGCTGCCCGCCGATCAACAGCTTCCGGTGTTGTTTTCGTGTGTTCGAGCCAGGTGAACCCTACGTTGGGCCATCCTTCCCACGCATCGGCATGATCCATGGTGGGAAGTGGTGAATGGTTGGGTCGCGGGTCCCCGGTAACCCCGTAGTCGGACCGGAAGCCACTGGGCGCCAGCGGCTCCCCTGCCGTGATCGATCGATAAGACGACGAGGTACGACCATGGAGATCCACGATCCCTGTCGTCGGCGACGGTGGTTGGCTTCCGTTGTGTGGCGGCGGGTCGATCTGGTGAGGTGGCTGTTCCCGTCCGGCCTCGCCGGGCAAGGACGAAGAATGCCGTGACCGGGCGGTCCGGTTTCTCCCGGTGTTCCGGTTCCCGGCGATTTTTCTTGTGCGCCGAGTCCCGTCGTCGTTCCGGCTACCGGTGGGCTGGTTCAACCGGTGAGCGCGCCTGGACTCTCCTCCGCACGTGCCGTGGGCAGGGCGTACCCGGGCGCGGTCACCGCGCCGGCCATCCCTCCGGCGCGATGGAGGGGAGATCCTCCACCCTGCCGGGTCCTCCTCCCCGGGGATGCCGTCCCGCCAGGTGACGCAGTAATAAGAATTTGAAGATGACGGATTCAAAATCTGGTTCTGGTGTCACCAGATGAGGTTGAAGGCAGGGAGAGGAACTGCTCGGGAGGTCTTTCCGGATGGCCCGGTGTGGCCTTTTCGTGGCCGCCGGCCCCATCTTTTGCTTTGCGTCAATCGCGCGATGTTTGATGCGTCTGTCGCACCACGAATCCCCAACGAGGGTGATGAAGTCATGTCCCAATGCCATTTCCGCTAAGTTGATCAAGCTGCGGTCTGGGGTTTCATGGGGTTGGCCGCCCTGATCGTGGGCGGGGCCTGCTGGCGGCTGCCGTGCTGGCCGGTTTTCTTGCCCGGGTC
>NZ_CDWTMO010000200.1:0-6504 GCF_977946435.1 Frankia sp. CgKIO3
AGAGGGCCCGGACCGTCCGATCAACGCGCTGGCCGACCGGCTGGCGGTGCTGACCGCGCTCGCCGGTGTCGAGCACGTGGTCGTCTTCGACGACGACACCCCGACCGACCTGCTGCGTTCCCTGCGGCCCGACGTGTACGTCAAGGGCGGCGACTATACCGAGTCGATGTTGCCCGAGACGCCGCTGGTCCGTGCGCTCGGCGGCGAGGTCCGCATCGTCGACTACGTGGCGGACCGGTCGACGAGCGCTCTGGTCGGGCGCATTCGGCGCACAGCGGACGATGGCCGCGAGGGAACGGTGAGGACCGCGAGGGAACGGTGAGGACCGCGAGGAAGCGGCGAGGGCCGCGAGGAAACGGGGAACCGGGCGTGAGAATTCTGCTGTGGCACGTGCACGGATCGTGGACGACGTCATTCGTCCAGGGCGATCACTCCTATCTCGTCCCGGTCACCCCGGATCGCGGCCCGGACGGCCTGGGCCGCGCGCGCACCTATCCGTGGCCGGGCACGGTCACGGAGGTCGGGCCGGACGAGCTCGGCCCGGCCGACGTGGACGTCGTCGTCCTGCAGCGGCCGCACGAGCTGGACCTGGCGGAACGCTGGCTGGGTGGCCGGCGCCCGGGGCGGGACCTCCCTGCGGTCTACGTCGAGCACAACACCCCGAAGGGGGACGTGCCCACGACCCGGCACCCCCTCGCCGACCGGCCAGACCTCACCCTGGTGCACGTCACCCACTTCAACCGGCTGTTCTGGGATGCCGGGAGCACGCCCACCCGGGTCGTCGAGCACGGCATCGTCGACCCGGGCCACCGCTACACCGGTGAGCTGCCCCGCGTCGCGGTGGCCGTGAACGAACCGGTCCGCCGCGGCCGGGTTACCGGGACCGACCTGCTGGGGCTGTTCGCCGCGGCGGCACCGGTCGACGCCTTCGGCCTGGGGGTCAGCGCCCTACCGGCGCACACCGGCCTTCCCGCCGAGCGGCTCACCGTGTTCGAGGACGCCTCCCAGGCCGCCCTGCACGAGGCCGTCGCGCGCCGCCGGGTGTACGTGCACCTGCCGCCGGTGGACCTCGCTCGGGCTGTCCCTGCTCGAGGCGATGCACCTGGGCATGCCCGTCGTCGCGCTGGCCACCACCGAGGCGGTGGAGGCGGTGCCGGGGGACGCCGGGGTCCTCTCCACCGATCCGGCGGTGCTCGCCGGCGCCGTCCGCCGCTTCGTCGCCGATCCGGAACGCGCTCGGGGGTACGGGAAGAAGGCCCGGCGGGCGGCCCTGGCCCGGTACGGTCTCGATCGTTTCCTGCGGGACTGGGACGAGGTGCTCGCGCAGGTCACGGGCTGAGCTCCGACACCGAGTTTATCCGCATGATTGCCAGGAAATGTCCTTCACATGACGGGTGAACCGGGGCTGCCCGGCGAGTCAGGCGAGCCGGGCGAGCCGTTGGACAGGTTCGTGCTGCCGCTCAGCCCGATCGCGCCCCGGCAGGCCCGGGTCCGGTTGGCCGCGGGCCTCGCCGGCACCGGCTTCGCGGCGGAGCTGGCCGAGATCGTCGTGTTGCTCGCCAGCGAACTGGTCACCAACGCCGTCGTGCACGGCCGCGGTGAGCCGGTTCTGGAGATCCGGACGACCGACCACCAGGTGTGGGTCGGCGTCCAGGATCCGGACAGCCGCCTCCCGCAGGTGCAGCAGGTCGACACCGACTCGCTTAGCGGGCGGGGCATGCACTTGGTGGCCGAGCTCGCTGAGACCTCGGGTGCCGACGTCATCCCCGGCGACGGGAAGGTCGTCTGGTTCCGGATGCGCCGGGAGAGCCCCGTTGTCGATGGTTGACCGCCGCCGATGGTTGACCGCCGCCGATGCGGCCGAGCGCGCCGCGGGCTTGCCTGACGGCGGGCTTACCTGACGGCCTCGGGCAGGACGGGGGTGGGCGGGCCGAGAAAGAAGCCCTGGCCGTAGGGGATCGCGGTCTCCCGGGTGGCCTGGAGCTCGGCCGCGGTCTCGATGCCCTCGGCAACCACGCCGCCTCCGATCTCCTTGGCGACGTGCACCAGCCCGGCGGCCACAGCCCGCCGGGCCGGGTCGGTGTCGATGCCCTGGGTCAGGCAGCAGTCCATCTTGATAATCTCCGGCCGCAGCCGGACGAGCTGTTCCAGCCCGGCATAGCCGGTACCCACGTCGTCGGCGGCAATGCGGACGCCGAGCCGGCGCAGGTGCTCGATGTCGCGGTTGATCGCCGGAGTGTCGCCGATTCGTTCGTGCTCGGTGATCTCCACGAGGATACGTTCGGCGTCCTCGCCCATGATCATCTCCACCAGGCCGGCTGAGAGGGTCGTCGCCGAGACGTTAACCGCGAGGATCATGTGTGTCGGCAGCCGGGGCAGCACGGCGAGCGCGCGTCGGACCGCGGCGAGTTCGAGATCGACGTTGAGGCCGACGGAGCCTGCCGCGGTGAACCACTGTGACGGGCTGCGGGCGTAGTCCGAGAACCGGGACAGCGCCTCCACTCCGATGATCTTTCCGTGTTCGAGGTCGAGCACCGGCTGGAAGGCGAGCGCGGGCCCCCCGCCGTCGATCACATGGCTGACGTCGCGCCAGACGCGGCTGCGGACCTCCCACATCCGGTGCAGGTCGGTCACGGAATCGCCGAGGATCTCCGCGATCATCCGCAGGAACCGGCCGTCGCGCGGCCGCAGGTGCGGATGAGGCCCGTGCCCGAGACAGCCGACCAGGCCGTAGACGAGGCCGTCGCTGTCGATGACCGGCACCGCGGCGTAGGCCCCCACGTCAAGCTCGTCGACGACGGGCAGTCGCAGGATGCGCGGATCGGCGTGGGTGTCCGGGATGACGGTGGGAAACTCACCGGACAGGACGCGTCCGAACAGGGCGCTCTCGCGCCGAACGGTGGAGCCCGGGGCCAGCTGGAACGACGCGCCGTCCCCGTTGATGACCTGCACAACGAGGACGTCCGTCTCGATGCGGCCGAGCCAGGCAAGATCCATGCCCAGATGGCGGCGCAGTATCCTCAGCAGCTCCACCACCGCCGTCGCCGGCTCGGGAACCTCGGCCTTCGGCCCGAGCGCCGAGGCGGGGGCCGGGCGGACCGACATCCGTACCACCTCCTCTCCTGGTGTTCCCTCGGGTTTTCCGCGCACACCCTGGTCGGCACCGATATCTGTTACCGTTTCGTGATCGATATTGGGCTCTTTGTAACCGATATCGGCTTGTTCGTGCACGATATCGACTGGTTCGTGACCAATATTGACCTGTTCGTGACCAACCTCCGCCACTGCCGGGAGATCCATCCCCTGTCTCCCGTCTGTCTCCCGTCGCGCCCGTTGGCTCTTCGTGTTGTAGTAGATGCGGGATCGGGACGGATGCCTGCTCGGCGAGCGAGGATGTTCGGAGGGGAGGCGGTGCCGCGTGGCGGACATCGTGGTCGGGATCGACGGGTCGACAGATGCCGAGCGCGCGCTGCGGTGGGCCGTGCGCGCGGGGCGTCGCTGTAGCGCGCGGGTGCGTGCCGTTCTCGTCTGGGCTGCGGCCGGCCCGTTCTGCACGCGGGTGAAGCCGCCGCCTGCCACCTCACCGGAGCATCCCCGGTGGACGGCCCAGTGGATGCTGCACGACGTCGTCGATCGGGTCCGCGAGGCCCAGCCCGACGCCTGGATCGTCGAGCGGACCGTGTACGGGAACCCGGTGGACACGATACTGACCGAGTCGGAGGGCGCGGCCATGCTCGTCCTCGGTGCCCGCGGCCGTGACCGGCCGCGCCGCCTGCCGGCCGGTTCGGTCAGCATGGCGTGCGTGTACGGGGCGTCGGTGCCGGTGGTCGTGGTCCACGGCAGGTCGGCGGCGCCGGCCGAGAGCGGGCCCGTCGTCGTCGGGGTGGACGGGTCCGCCTGCTCGTTGGCCGCGCTGCGGTGGGCCGCCCAGGAGGCGGCGCTGCGCCGGGCGTCGCTGCGCATCCTGCACGCCTGGACGTCGCTGCCACCGGAGTTCGTTGTCCGGCTGGGACTCTGCGGTGCCAGGTTCGTCGGCGCAGTGCCCACGGCGGGCGCCGGGGCCGTCCGTGCCGGGCCGGCTGGTGCGGGGCCCGGCGACGCGGATCCGGGCGGGACCGGATTCATCCGGACGGACCCGGGTGGAACGGGCCTCGCCTCGGGATTCGTCGGCCGTGGATTTCGGGGCACGGCACCGGGGGGCACGGCACTCGATGATCATCCAGGATTCGGTGACTCGGGACCCGCCGATGCGGCGCTCGGGGACCCGGTGCTCGATGCGACGGGACCCGGCGGAACGGCCCTCGTCGACGCCGCCCTCGAGGGGGCCGCGCGGGCCGTGCTGGACGAGGCGGTGCGCGCGGGTCTGCCCGAGCCGGGTGATCTCGATGTGCGCACGGACCTGATCCGCGGAGCGGCCGCGTCCAGCCTCCTGCGGGCCGCAGCGGGGGCGCAGCTCCTGGTCATCGGAGCCCGGGGCCGCGGCGGCTTCGCCGAGTTGCTGCTGGGTTCCACCAGTTCACAGTGTGTGACACACGCCCAGTGCGCGGTCGCGGTCATCCGCACGCCCGGCAGTACGACCTGTGGTAATTAGTGCGGTGTGTGGTGACTCCACCGCGGCAGATCTTCGACCCGGTGCGAGTCCCTTTCCCTCGGGTCGCGAGTTCTCGGGCCGTGGGCCGAGATCGAAGACCCCGGGCGGGGATGCCCGATCGGGCACGTACCGAGCGGGTGGACGGCGGGTCGCCTGCCGCGCCATCTGCCGTGCCACCTGCGGTGCCGGCTCTCGCGGCCCGCCGAGCGCGGCCTGCGGCCCAGCGGTGACGGCGCGGCGGGCAGGTGATCCTCCCGAAACGGCTCGGCTTTCCCTCGTCTTGGGGGAGGATGGGGAGACTGGGGCGTGATGTCCCCGTGAGGTACGGGGGCACCGCGGCGCCGGCCGTGGGAGGGGAGTGTCGAGCGACTATGGAGGATCAGTATTACGGCGGTTCCGGTCGGCGCGGCGAGCGGTTCGCCCAGGCGCGCTGGCTCGCCGGTCAGGCCCGGCAGGACCGCACCACCTCCTGGTACGTCCCACTGATGATCACTGTGATCGGTGCCGGTGCGGCGTTCGACGCCTTCGGCTGCGGCGTGGGGCTCCTCTACGCCCTCGGGCTGTCGATCGCCTTCGTCCTGCTGACGTGGACGACGATCCGGCTCATGCCGTCGGTGTCCGACGAGCTGAACGTCAACCGGGTGACGGGCCCGCGCAAGATCTTCGCCATGGTGAACACGCCGGTGCGCACCCGCGGCGTGTTCCTGCTGGCCGCAGCGCTGCCGATCGCGGTCACCCTGATCAGGACGGTCGGTTTCTTCGTGTTCGGCGGGGCGCTGCTCGTCGGGATCGTGGTCGGCGTAGCGCTGGCTGCCGCCTGGATGTTCGAACGCCGGTAGACCCGCCCGGCGCCGACGAACCTCCTGATTCCGACGAACCTCCTGATCCTGGGGCCCATCCCTGGGCTTGGCCATCCCGATCCGGCGCATCCCCCCGCTCGGACCAGGTTCCTGTTCCCGCCAAGCGGGCAGGCCAGCAGGGACACGGTCCGGTGCGCGGTCCGCGATGAGGAGAGTGCGATGACGGTCAGCAAGGCCACGAGGGAACGAACCCGGGCGAGTCAGCTCCCCGAGGACGATGTGGTCGGGATCCTGCTCGCGCAGCATGCCGAGATCCGCGAGCTGTTCGGGAAGGTCAGGACGTCAACGGGCCAACGCCGCCAGGAGACGTTCGACAAGCTGCGGGCGCTGCTCGCGGCCCACGAGACCGGCGAGGAGGTGGTGCTGCGCCCGATCAGCCGGCAGGTGGTGGGGCCCGAGGTGACCGATGCCCGCAACCGCGAGGAGAAGGCGGCGAGTCGGGACCTCGCCGGCCTCGATCGGATGGACGCGAGCAGCGTCGAGTTCGGGGCCAAGCTCGCCGCGTTCGAGCACACGGTGGTGGAACACGCCGAGCGCGAGGAGCGGGAGGAGTTCGAGGCGCTGCGCCAGGTCCGTCCCGAGTCCGAACTCGTGCGCCTGGGCCGCAGACTGCGGGCCATTCAGGCGATCGCCCCCACCCATCCGCACCCTTCGGTCGCGGGATCCCCCACCGCTCAGCGGGTATTCGGGCCGGCGGTGTCCCTCGTCGACCGGCTGCGCGACGCTCGGCGGCAGACGACGACGGCGGGGTGACGGCGAGGATCTCCACCGCCCGGGGGAACTCCTCGAACGGCGGGCCGGACCCTTCGGAGACCCCGGCGCAACGCCGGTACCGCAACTGGGGAGATCTGCTGCAGGAGCTGCGCGTCGTCCAGACGGGCGTGCAGCTGCTGACCGCCTTCCTGCTAGCCATCCCGTTCCAGCAGCGGTTCACGACGTTGAGCAACGAGCAGAAGTCGCTCTATCTCGTGATCGTGCTGCTGACGGTCAGCGCCACCGGGCTGCTCATCATGCCGGTGAGCCTCAATGCCGCTTCCACTAGTTTGGATCTTG
>NZ_CDWTMO010000201.1:0-6476 GCF_977946435.1 Frankia sp. CgKIO3
GGTTGGGATTCAGTCGGTGGCGGGGGTGAGTGGGGCAGCGAGGACTTCGCCGAGGATCAGGGCCAGTTCACCGAAGGCTCGGCCGCGGTGGCTGATCGCATCCTTCTCCGCCGCGGACAGTTCGGCGTTCGTCCGGGTCTGACCGTCGGCCAGGAACAGTGGGTCGTAGCCGAAGCCGCCCGCGCCGCGAGGTTCGGTCAGCAGGATGCCACGTAGCTCGCCGTGGGCGACCCGTTCGACGCCGTCCGGGGTGACCAGGGCCGCCGCGCAGACGAAGGCGGCGTGGCGCCGGTCGGCTGGGACGTCGTCAAGCTGCGCGAGCAGCAGGGTGTTGTTGGCGGTGTCCCGTTCGACCCGGGTGCCGTCGCGCCGGCCCGACCATCGAGCCGAACGCACCCCCGGCATCCCGGCCAGCTCGTCGACGGCGAGCCCGGAGTCGTCGGCGACCGCCGGCATCCCGGTCTCCGCGACCGCCGCCCGCGCCTTGATCAGCGCGTTCTCGGCGAAGGTCGTCCCGGTCTCGGGTACCTCCTTGCCGGGCGGCAGGCCCACCAGTTCCACGGCCAGGCCGCTGGCCGCCAGGAGGCGGCGCAGCTCCGCGAGCTTCGCCTCGTTGCGACTGGCGAGGACCACCTTCGTCGTCCGGGTCGATCCGTGGTGTTTGGCGCTCATCGAGCACCTCCCGGGCGAGGAGGCCCCGCCGGAACCGGGCCGCGCAACGCCTCGGTCTGGATCGCGGTGAGCTGGGCGCATCCACGCACTGCAAGGTCGAGCAGGCTGTCGAGCATCGTCCGGTCGAACGGGGTGCCCTCGGCGGTGCCCTGGACCTCGACGAAACCGTCCGCCCCAGTGCACACCACGTTCATGTCGGTGTCCGCGGTGGAATCCTCGCTGTAGGCCAGGTCGAGCATCGCCTCGCCCTTGACCACGCCGACACTGACCGCACTGACGCTCGTGGTGATCGCGTCGGGCCTGCTGAGCCAGCGGGCGGCGTCGACCAGCGCGACGTAGGCGCCGGTGATCGCGGCGGTGCGCGTGCCGCCGTCGGCGAGCAGCACGTCGCAGTCGATCGCGATGGTGTTCTCGCCGAGGGCCTTCAGGTCGATGCAGGCACGCAGGCTGCGGCCGATCAGCCGGGAGATCTCGTGGGTCCGCCCGGAGATGCGGCCGCGCACGGACTCGCGATCGTTACGGGTGTCGGTGGCCCGCGGAAGCATGGAGTACTCGGCGGTCACCCAGCCCAGGCCGCTGCCCTTGCGCCAGCGCGGGATCCCCGTGGTTACCGAGGCCGCGCACAGCACCCTGGTCCGGCCCGCGCTGACCAGCGCGGATCCCTCCGCATGCTCCTGCCATCCCCGCAGGATCGTCACCTGCCGGAGTTCGTCCGGTCTCCTGCCATCCGCTCGTATCACGCCGCGACACTATCGGCCCAGGGCGACCCGGCCGCGCGCCGAGGTGCGGAGGTGCGGTCCGTCAGAGTTCTCAGAGTTCGTAGACGGTGCCGGGGCTCGCGAGGGTCAGCGGGCCGTCATACACGCCGGCCGCTTCCTCCTCGGAACGGGCGGCGTTCCCCCACGGGACAAGATGCGTGAGCACGAGCTGGCCCACACCGGCTCGCCGGGCGTGCTCGCCGGCCTCCCGGCCGGTCAGATGCAGGTCCGGGGGGTTGTCCTCCTCGTCGAGGAACGACGCCTCGCAGAGGAAGAGATCGCTGTCGGTGGCGAGGCGGACCAGCCGGTCACACGCCCCGGTGTCGCCCGAGTAGGTCAGTACCCGATCGTCGGCGGTGAGGCGGACGCCGTAGGCCTCCACTGGATGGGCCACCCGGGTGAGATCGATCCGGAACGGCCCGATGTGCAGGCAGCCGGCGCCGATGGTCCGGAAGTCGTAGATGTCGGCCAGGCTGTCGTCCGGCCATTTCTCGAACGCTCCGCACAGCCGTTCCTGGGTGTTGATCGGGCCGTAGACCGGGAGCTTGGGCGGCATGCCCTCCGGGTGGTACCGCCGCGCGTAGGAGTTGGCCACCAGGTCCAGGCAGTGGTCGCCGTGCAGGTGGCTGAGCAGCACCGCGTCGATCTCACGCAGGTCGCAGTGCCGTTGTAGCTCACCCATGGACCCGTTGCCCGCGTCGAGGACGAGCCGGAACCCGTCCGACTCGACAAGGTAGGACGAACAGGCCGACGTCGGGCCGGGATACGTGCCCGAACAGCCGAGGATCGTCAGTTTCACCGTGGCACCACCGGGCTCTGCTGGGAGGAGGGTTCCTGGTCCGCCCCGGTTCGGGCGGCCCAGGCGGCTGGAGGCGTGACTGTGGCCCGCGCGGCGGGAACAGGCGGGGACATCGCCGCGACGCCGACGAGTTCGGGGCCGAGGAACCTGCGTCCCACCCGGCTGAACAAGGTTGGATCACCCGTGGTGAGGAACCGGTGCGTGGGCGGCGGAAGGCCCGGATCGCGGAAGAGCCCATGCCGGACGAGTACCCGGTAGGTGTCCTTGGCCGTCTCCTCGGCACTGCTCACCAGAGTGACGCCCTCTCCCATCACGAGGCCGATTACCCCTGTCAGCAGTGGGTAATGTGTACATCCGAGTATCACCGTGTCTACGCCGGCTTCCTGCAATGGTGCGAGGTACGCCTCGGTCAGGCCGAGCAACTGCCGCCCAGAGGTGATACCCCGCTCAACGAAGTCCACGAACGTCGGGCAGGCCACACCGGTCAGCTCCACGCCCGCGGCGGCGGTGAACGCGTCGTCGTAGGCGCGGCTGGCAATCGTCGCCAGCGTGCCGATGACGCCTACCTGCCCGCTGCGGGTCGCCGCGACCGCCCGGCGAGTCGCCGGCATGATCACTTCGATGACCGGTACGTCGTAACGCTCCCGGGCGTCGCGCAGGCAGGCGGCACTTGCCGTGTTGCAGGCGATGACCAGCAGTTTCACGCCCTCGTCCACGAGCCGGTCGAGGGCATCGAGCGCGTAGCGACGCACCTCGGCGATCCGCCGCGGGCCGTAAGGTGCCCGAGCGGTGTCCCCGAGATACACCAGGGGCTCATGCGGGAGCTGGTCCAGAATGGCGCGCGCCACAGTCAGACCGCCCACCCCGCTGTCGAACACCCCGATTGGCGCGCCGCTCATGAGCGATCAGACTAAGCCGGAAACCCGATGCTCACCCTGTGGCTGTTGTCACGGAACCATTGTCCGATCCCGGACAGTCCTCGCGTGTCCGACATAGGATCATCTCGCCCCGCTGAGCTGGGCGCATCGCTGTGCGTCATACCTCGTTGTTTACCCAGGTGAAGGCGTCCGCGTGCCGCGAGGGGCCGGGGTGTGGCCGGTTCGACATCCGGGAATCGTCCCGGTCCGCTGGATCGCCCGATGACCTCCGTCCGGTCCGGAACGCGATCTTTCGTCGATGTATCGCGGGAAACGCGTGGTCCGTCTGTCGATCGTCCACGAGGAGCCGTGCCCGGGTGGGTACGCCATACGGGTACAGGCACGCCAAACGGGGTGTAGGCTAGAACTACCTGTAATCGATCAGTGACTACTAGCTATCGAACAGGTATGTTGAGGACGCGGCTGAGGTGTCCGGGTCGTTCCCATCCGTCCCCGATCCGCGGCACCCCAGTCGCATCCTCGATGTCTCCGGGCCGTCTCCGGGTGCCGATGCGACGCGATTCCCGAGGTCGCCCCGTGCTTCTACGCTGACGTCATGCGGTGGTCTTGCTGCCGTCCAGCCGTGAAGCCATCCAGGGGGAGCGGGGGGCGTCAGCACGTGGCCACATACGGAGGGCCGCGGTCGGGTGGCTCTCCGAGCATGTGAGATCGGCCCATGATGTGAGGACGGATGGTGCAAGCGGGATGCACGTCACCAAACCGTCCTCCTGGCTTGTCGGGTTGACGTCGATCGGGGGCGTCGCTGGCCGTACGGCGATAGGAACATGCCTATGGCCCGGCTCCTCGCGGCGATCTCCACGGGCGTCGCCCTCCTGGTGTGAGGGTTGACGGCGCTTGCCGTCATGCTGCCGCCTGAGTACAGCTATCTGGTCCCGATTGTCATCATCCTCGTCGTCGTGGGGGTCAACATCACTGCCTGGCTTGTGATCCCGCGTGTCGTCGGCTCGGCGTCGGCGTCGGTGTCCGTGCACCGCTCAATACCGGAGAATCGTCCGATGGGTGGCTTGTTCGTGTTCGGTCGTGGTGAGTTCGACTGGGCGAGTTCGGACGCCTCCGATGCCTCCGTCGAGTCCTCGTCGGACAACTGGTCGTCGAGCTGGGACTACGCCGGCGGGGACGGTCCGGACGGCAGCGACGACGAGAGCGGTTTCGACGACGACCGCTGGTATGGTTCCGCGGCCCGCCGTGGCGCGGGTTTCTCGCCGCCCGCTCTTACCGGAGCATCCATGCCCGGCCTGCTGTCCGCCGATACCGGACCGCATCACCGGGCCACGCAGTCCGGCCCGGTGCCGGCGGAGCCAGAGAAGCACCACGACGACAGCCGCCAGCCGTAGTGACGCCCATGCGGGAACCGATCGGCCAAGGGTACAGTCCTCGGCCAGGTACATCCCGTCCGTGCTGCGCTCGTTGAGATCGGTGCAGTGGCGGCCCGGCGCCGTGGATCAGGCGAGCCCGGCGCGTCGGCGGGCCGTCTCGGCCACCGCGGCCCAGTCCTGGTCGGTCTGGCCGTGCGCCAGCGCGTCGACGAAGGCGTCCCGCAGCACGCCGCCGAAAGGCAGCGGAACGTTCCGTTCCAGCCCTGAGGCCAGCGCGAGCTGGACGTCCTTCAACCCGAGCGGGAGACGGAAGTTGACGGGTTCGTAATCCCGGTTTCCGATCATGCGGCCATAGCCGGTAAAGACCGGGCCAGTGAACAGGTTGTCGGTGAGTACTTCGATGAACGTGGCCGGGTTTATCCCGCCGGCCGTCGATGACGGCGCTCGCCTCCGCCATCGTCTCGATGCTGCAGGCGATTAGATAGTTGCCCAGAATCTTCACCAGGTTGGCGTGTTCCGGCGCGTCGCCGACCGTCCAGGTTCGCCGGCCGAGGACGTCGAACAGGGGCTGAACCTCGGCAATCGCGTCCGGATCGCCGCTGGTCACGATGGTGAGGTTGCCGGCGCGGGCGGCGTCGGTCCGGCCGAAGACGGGAGCCGCGAGGTAGCGCAGCCCGTGCTCGGCGTGCTCACGCCGAGCCCGGATCGCCAGCGCGGTGCTGACGGTGGCCATGTTCACATGCAGTGCTCCGGCCGGCGCGGCGGTCAGCACCCGCGGATCGAGCAGACGATCGGTGACGGCCTGGTCGTCCGCCAGCATGCTGAGGACGATTCCGGTGGCGAACGCCTCGGAGATGCTGGCGGGGACCGCACCGGCGGCGGCCAGTTCGGTGACGGGATCCGGTGAGCGGTTCCAGGCCAGCACGGTGTGGCCGGCGTCGATCAGATTGCGCGCCATGGCGCCGCCCATGCCGCCGAGTCCGATGAAACCGATCTTCATGCGTCACCCTCCTGGCCTGGTCGGCGGACGGTCCGCCGACGCGGGTTTCCTGCCCGGCTGGGCTGGGCCAAGCGGCATCAGCGGCTCCGGCCCAGGGCGTGTGAAGAACGGACCGGCAGGTGCCGGGTTCTCAGGCGCCTGTCATCGTAGGAAGCCCGGTGCCCGAGGTCAGTGTGATGAACTCGATACGCGGGGGACCGGTGAGCAGATCCTGCCGCTCGGCGACGAAGTGGTGGATGTGCGGCTGGTCCTCATGATCCTCGAACGCCTCGCGGTCGCGGTAGAGCTCGTAGAAGAGCCGGGCATTGTCGTCGCCGGCCACCCGATGGGTAGTGTAGATCAAGGTCCCGGGTTCGTGGGCGGCGATCAGCGGCACCGTCTCGGCCACCAACGCGTCGAACGCGTCCGCCGTGTCCGGGCGTACCTCGAACCGCACCGTCAGACCGAACATGGATCTCCTCCTCAAGGTATTGCGACAGGGATATGGCGGGGCGCTGTCGCTTTGCGACGTACTGTTACCGCATCCAGGAGATCACTCTAATGGTGGCCTGAGAGCCTGGCCACATCGATGCGGCCTGAGATCGGCTGCCTTGTGCAGCCCGGGACGGGCCATCCGGACCTTGACGGCAGGATGCCGATGTACAGCAGATTCTGTCGATCAAAGCCGATATGAACGTCATGAACGGTACCCGATGGTATTCTCTCAAGGCTGGATCTGGTGATAGTTCCCGCTGGCCGAGGCGACCCGCGTCGCGCTCAGGTCCCCGGCGCCGTGGACCGGGACGTGCCACCCGGCCAGCATAGCGATTCGCGGCAGGCGGGCCACAGCCTGATTTCTTCCATCGACTCGTAGTTCAAATTCGAGAGACTTGTGTTCACTGGCTCGTGAACGGAAATCCCTTGACGGCTGGCCGCTGCACCGCACTCCGACGGGACGTAGGAAAGGTCGGCGCCCTAGTTACTCTGACGATTCACTCCTTCATCGTCTACGGA
>NZ_CDWTMO010000202.1:0-6441 GCF_977946435.1 Frankia sp. CgKIO3
CCACCGGCCACCGGCCCGGATTCCTCCGGTTCGCCGAGTTGACGCCCCTCAGGGCAGGGCGGAACCTGTAGGCCGCGAGCGGAACCCCCGAGGGGGTGGCCTCATGCACGGAGTAAGGACCAACGCCTTCACCGAGGCTCATAACGGTGATCTGTGTCTCCCTCCGTGGCAGGGCCCTGACTCATACCGATTGCCGTGCGCCAGCTACCCGGAAACGGTCCGGGCGAGCGGCGCACACGCTCTGCGTGCGGTGCCTGGCCCGGCCCGGGCACCACCACAAGACGCTCGGCTACACGCATCAGGTTGGACGCCTTTCGGCGCCCCTCAAGCAGCGAAGAAGAAGGAACCAGAAATGAGAAGGATCGCCACAGTCACGAGCGCCGTCCTGCTCCTCACCCTCAGCTTGGTCTTCAGCGAGATGGGGGTTTCTCGGGCGGCGGCTCCACCGGTCACACCTGTGCTCATGCACATCCGCTTCGCCCACGCGGCCAGCGCCCGGGTGGACATCGTCACCTTCACCTTCCGGCCGTCGGCGCCGAAAGATGTCAGAGCCGAGTACGTGCCGAGATCGGGGCTGATCCAGGACGGATCCGGTAACCGGGTCTTTGTGCTGGGACGATCCTTCGTGAAGGTCACCCTCCACAACGCCGCCGCACACAACCTCGAAGGTCAACCCACCGCTCCGAGGAACCTCTTCCCTCTCGGCCGGACAACGAATGTCATCGACGTGAAGCGGGGCGGCGACTTCGAGGGTGTGGTGACCTACTACCTCGGGCTGTGTGGGCACAGGCCAGCACCGCCCGCGCATCCGACCGTGAGCAGCGTGGGCCGCGACGTCATCCTGAGCATCCCAACGCGGTAGCGGTAACACGCCACAGCGCCCTGTCCCGTTGCGCGATCGACGCTTTGGTGTTGGTGGCGTCGATGAACGCGAGGTAGGAGGTCCGTCTGCCTCGACGCTCCCCACGATCGACGCCATGTTGCGGGTGGTACCCGATTCTGATCAGAGGGCCAGGCGGGCCGGTGGATGAACGTCCAGGACAAATCAGATACAAAATGGACAACACCGGCCCGCCGGGCCATCGAGATCAAAATATCCCGGGAGCCCAGGCTAGCAGTTGACGAACTCCGGTTGCTGGTTGAGGACCTGGCTCTCCGGGGAGATGAAGCGGCGGTACTGCTCGCCGCCCGTGGCCTGGGGGCGGAAAGCGGCCAGCCGATGGCAGTTCTGGAAGGCTAGCGCCACGCCGAAGTGCCGTTCCAGGGCCGCGCGTATCGAGGTGCTGGCCATCGCCCGCAACAGCTGTCCCTGCTCGGCGTCGTCCGTGGGCGGGGTCTGGTTGTCGGCGAAGTCGCGGGCTGCGGTGGGCAGCTCGCCGGCGAGCCGCTCGACCAGTCCGTAGGCGTAGGGCAGGGAAGTGCGGATACAGGCGAGGAAGTCGGCCTCGTCGACGTGACCTTGTTCGGCCTGCTCCAACAGGTCGGGCGACACCGTCAGGGACATGGATACCTCCTGGGCTGGTGGCAACGACAACGATCACCACTGTCTTGGATACAACAACCGTTGTCAATACCGACAGTGATACTCCGTGTGCAGATCGATTGCGCCGCGGCGGCGCACCCCGACACCCCGCCGGATCTGCCGTGCGATGCGGCGCGTCCCGCCTCCGTACACCCGGTGCACGCCCGGTGCGCGCCCCCGGTGGACGGCGCAGGGCGTCCGACCCGGCAAAGCATCTGGTCGATCATGCAGGCGGATGGGCGGATGGGCGGCCCGCCCCGCGTCATCGCCGACCGCTCGAACTCGAACTTGTAACGGTTTCCATTAGCCGCTACCTTTGCGAAAATGAATCCCGGTACTGCTAGCAGGTCCGGTCGGGTGACAAGCAGGGAGATCGTGGTGGATGGTGCACGGCTGGTCACGGTGCGGCGCTGGCGGGTGCAGCCCGGGCGGATGCCGCGCGGCCTGGGGGTAGTGGCCGCCGGCGTGGCGATGGTCGTGGCCGCGTGTGGGACGTCCTCGTCGGAGGACACCGGGACCGGCGCCACCGGCAGCGGGAAGATCGCTGTGGTGGCGGCCGAGAACTTCTGGGGCAGCATCGCCGCCCAGCTGGGGGGCGATCGGGTGGCGGTCACCAGCATCATCGACAATCCCGACGCCGACCCGCACGACTATGAGCCGACCCCCGCCGACGGCCGGGCGATCGCCGGTGCGCGGCTGTTCATCGACAACGGCGTCGGCTACGACCCGTGGGCGGGCAAGCTGGCGGCGGCCAACCCGGCGGCCGGGCGGGTGACGCTGACCGTCGGCGACCTGGTCGGCGCGAATGACGGCGACAACCCGCATCGCTGGTACAACCCGGATGACGTCGCGAAGGTGATCGACCAGGTCACCGCCGACTACAAGAAGATCGACCCCGCTGGCGCGGGCTACTTCGATCAGCAGCGGGCATCCTTCACCGCCACGACCCTCAAGCCGTACACCGACCTCATCGCAACGATCAAGAAGAAGTACGCCGGGACGCCGGTCGGGGCCTCGGAGAGCATCTTCGAGATGCTGTCCCCGGCGCTCGGGCTGAACCTGCTGACCCCGCCGGCCTTCCTGCGCGCGATCTCGGAGGGCACCGACCCGACTGCCGCGGACAAGAGCACCATCGACAGTCAGATCAAGACCGGGGAGATCAAAGTCTACGTCTACAACAGCCAGAACGCCACCCCGGACGTGCAACGGCAGGTTGAGGAGGCGAAGGCGGCCCACATCCCGGTGACCACCATCACCGAGACGCTCGTCCCGGCCGGAGCATCGTTCCAGGAGTGGCAGGTCGCCCAGTTGGAAGCCCTGCGCGGGTCGCTGGCGCAGGCAACCGGCAAGTAAGTGGCAACCGGCACGTAAGCGGAAGGTAACGAGGATGGCGACGGTGGCGTACCCTCGATCCGGCGGCTCGAGCGCCGAGGTTGACGAGGCGGTGGCGCCGGCCGGCAGCGACCGGCCGGCCGTATCGGCGGTGATGTTCGAGGGTGCGGCGGTTCGTCTCGGCAGGCGGATGGTATGGAGCGGGGTGAGCGTCGAGGCCGGCGCGGGGGAGTTCGTCGCGATCCTCGGTCCCAACGGCGTCGGTAAGTCCACCCTGCTCAAGGCGGCCCTTGGCCTGCTGCCGCTGGCCGCGGGGCGGGTGGTGGTGCTGGGCCGGCATCCCGGGCGGGCCCGCGCCGAGGTCGGCTATCTGCCGCAGCGACGGAGCTTCGACCCGTCGGTACGGATCCGGGGGCTTGACATCGTCCGCCTCGGTCTCGACGGCCACCGGTGGGGTCTGCCGCTGCCCGGCAGAGATCGCGCCCGGACAGCGCGGCGGCGCGTCGCCGAACTCGTCGAGCAGGTCGGCGCCACCGGCTACGCCCACCAGCCGATCGGCCGGCTGTCCGGTGGGGAGCAGCAGCGGCTTCTGATCGCCCAGGCGCTCGCCCGCCGGCCCCGGCTGTTGCTCCTCGACGAACCGTTGGACAGCCTGGACCCGCCCAACGCCGCCGCGGTCGCGGCCCTCATCCGCACTATCTGCCAGACGGCGGGGGTGACCGTGCTGATGGTCGCCCACGACGTCAACCCGATCCTGCCCAGCCTCGACCGGGTCATCTACCTCGCCGCCGGCGGTGCGGTCTCGGGCTCTCCCGCCGAGGTCATCACCAGTGCGACGTTAAGCCGGCTCTACCAGGCCCCCATCGAGGTGCTGACCACCTCCGACGGGCGCCTCGTCGTCGTCGGCCAGCCCGAGCCGCCCGCTGTACACACCGACCGTCATAACGGGACCGGCCACCTGTGATCACTGCGGCGGTGGTCGCGACCGACGCGGGCCTGTCGTGGAACCTGGTCCGCGACGTCCGGCAGATGTTCGCCTACCCGTTCATGGTGAACGCGTTCCGGGCCGGAACCATCGTCGCGCTGACCGCCGGGGCAACTGGATGGTTCATGGTCCTACGCCGCCAGGCCTTCGCCGGCCACACCCTCGCCGTGGCCGGTTTCCCGGGCGCGGCCGGGGCGATCTGGCTCGGCCTGGGCGCGACCTACGGCTACTTCGCCTTCTGCCTTACCGCGGCGCTGATCATCGCTGCTGTCCCCGGGCTGGGTGGGGCAGCCGGGCGGGCCGCGGAGTCGGCCATCATCGGTACCGTCCAGGCGTTCGCGCTGGCCTGCGGATTCCTGTTCGTCAGCCTGTACAAGGGATTCTTCGGCGGGGTCAACACGCTGCTGTTCGGCAGCTTCCTGGGAATCACCGACGACATGGTCCTCACGCTGACCGCCGTCGCCGTGGCGGTCCTGGCAGTGCTGGCGCTCATCGGGCGGCCACTGCTGTTCGCCTCGCTCGATCCAGCTGTGGCCGCCGCCGCCGGAGTGCCGGTGCGGGGTCTGTCGGTGGTTTTCCTGATCCTGCTCGGGAGCACCGCCGCGGAGGTCAGCCAGATCACCGGAACCCTCCTCGTCTTCACCCTGCTGGTCATCCCGGCCGCGACCGCACAGGTCCTCACCACCCGACCGGCCCTCAGCCTCACGCTCACCGTGCTGCTAGGCCTGCTGGTCACCTGGGCCGGGCTGACCGTGGCCTACTACTCGCCCTATCCGTTCGGCTTTTTCATCACCAGCTTCTCCTTCGGCCTGTACCTCCTCGCCCGTCTCGCCGTCGGCGCGCGCGACCTGCTCGGCCGGGCCGCCCGCGTCCCCCGGACGACCGGAGCAGCAGCATGACCGCAGCCACGGCGGACACCGGACTGACCGCGATGTTCGAGTACCCGTTCATGCAGCATGCGTTCATCGCCGGAACGGGGATTGCTATGGCGGCCGGACTCGTCGGCTACTTCCTCGTCCTGCGCGCCCAGGTCTTCACCGCCGACGCGTTGTCCCATGTGGCGTTCACCGGCGCACTCGCCGCCCTGGCCACCGGGATCGATACCCGCGTCGGCCTGTTCGCCGCCACCGTCACCGTCGGGTGCGCCCTCGGCGCCCTCGGCGCTCTCGGCCCCCGCGGCCACGCCGACGACGTCGTCATCGGCAGCGTGTTCGCCTGGGTCCTCGGCCTCGGGGTGCTCTTCCTTACCCTTTACACCACCCACCGCAACACCGGCAACGGCACCGCCGGCGTCACCGTCCTGTTCGGCTCGATCTTCGGCCTGGACGCCTCCCACGCCTGGGAGGCTGCCATACTCGCCGCCTTCCTCTGCCTCGCCACCATCGCGATCGGGCGCCCCCTGCTGTTCGCCAGCCTGGACGGCGCGGTCGCGGCCGCCCGAGGTGTCCCCGTCCGCCTCCTTGGCGTCGGTTTCCTCGGCCTTGTCGGGGCGACCGCCGCCGAGGCCACCCAGGTCGTCGGTGCCCTGCTGCTCCTCGGCCTGTTCGCCGCACCCGCCGGCACCGCCCACCGGCTCACCGCCCGCCCTTACCATGGAATGATGATCTCCACCGCGGTCGCGGTCGCGGTGACCTGGGCCGGACTGACCACCAGCTACCTCGCCCCGCGGATCCCCCCGAGCTTCGCCATCCTTGCCCTCGCCACCGCCACCTACACCGTCACGCTGACCGTTACCCGGCTGGTCGCGGACTCGGGCTTGGCGCGGGCGGTGCGGCACCCGTCCGCGGACGCGCCTCGTTCGGCCTGATCGAACCCACCGGCGCCACCGGCGCGGTCGCGCGCGGTCCGGGGAAGCGCCAGGTCAGAGCCCGAGCAGCCGGCCGCAGATCAACTCGACCGCGGCCGGCAGGCCCGGGTTGTGCCGCAGGTGCGGGGTGCGGGCCATGTCGTTGGCAACGGAGACCGCGGCGTGCACCCGGATCCGGGCGGCGGTGGGGTCGAGCTCGGGGTGCACGAGCCGGAGCAGGTGAACCCATTCGGTGAGGTAGTCGTGCTGGGCCCGGCGGGCGACGTGGCATTCGTCCTCCGGCAGGTGCTCGACCTCGGTGATCAGTAGCCCGATCAGGTCGTAGTGGGCCTGGGTGAACCGGAGGTAGGAGCCGAGCAGCCGGCGCAGGGCGTCGGCGGCGTCGTTCGAAGCCCGATAGATCGCGCTGACGTCCATCAACAGGGCGGCCGTGCTGCGCTGGAACGCGGTGCGCAGCATGTCCAGCTTGCTCGGGAAGTGGTGGTAGACGCTGGGGCCGGTGATGCCGACGGCGTTGCCGATGTCCTCGATGCCGACGCCGGCGTAGCCGTGGGTGGCGAACATCCGCACCGCCTGGGTGAGCAGCGCCTCGCGGCGGGAGGCCGGCCGCAGCGGCAGTCCGGCTGGTGGTGGTCCGGCTGGTCGCGGCGGCGATGCGGTGCGGATGCCGGGCAGCGGGGTGTCCAGCACGAGGTCGGTGAGCTCGGCGAGCAGGTCGTCGTAGGCGGGCCGGGGCAGGTCCAGGTGGTGGAAGGACGGGCTTATCAGCACGGCCAGCATCGCCCAGGTGAGCAG
>NZ_CDWTMO010000203.1:0-6412 GCF_977946435.1 Frankia sp. CgKIO3
GTGGGAAGGTTGTCGTAGACTGGACATATCGTCTGTGCCGACAGGGTTGAGCCGATCAAGGTCGGCCCGGTATCGGGGCTGGCCCGGTATCAGGGTCAACTGGGTATCAAGGTCGGCCCGGTATCGGGCCTGATCCGGTATCGAGATCGACTGGGTATCGAGGTTGACCCGGCGCCTGCGGACCGGAGCATCGCCGGGCGGAAGCGTCGTGTGGAGCGGGGCCGGGCGGTAGATCAGGGCCGGATCGGCCTTGCCGTGTCACGTCGTCGGATCCCAACCAGTCGGAGTCGGATCCCAACCAACCGAGAGGCACAGGGACGCACCCCATGACCCTCGCGCCGTTGCTCGACGCGCTGATCGCCCGTCCCGGCGGGGACCCTGCCCTGGGCCGGGCGATCGGCGCGGTCGGTGAACCGGTCCTCGACCTCGCTGGTCCCGCGGCGTTGCGGCCCTTCGCCGCCGCGGCCCTGGCGGTCGGGGCCGACCAGCCGGTCCTCGCCGTCGTGGCTACTGGCCGGGAGGCCGAGGATCTGGCATCGGCGCTCGGCAGCCTGCTCGGTCCCGATGTGGTCGCGGTCTTCCCGAGCTGGGAGACCCTGCCCCACGAGCGGCTGTCCCCCCGGGCTGACACGGTCGGGCAGCGCCTCGCCGTGCTGCGCCGGCTCACGCATCCGGCGAGCACCGGTCGGCCGCCGCTGCGGATCGTGGTCGCGTCGATCCGTGCGGTGTTGCAACCCCAGGTGGCCGGGCTCGGCGAGCTCGCACCGGTCACCCTCGCCGAGGGCGATACGGCCGACCTCGACGGCGTGGTGACGCGGCTGGTGGACATCGCCTACCACCGGGTGGACCTGGTCGAGCGGCGCGGCGAGATCGCCGTGCGCGGCGGCATCCTCGACGTCTTCCCGCCCACCGAGGAGCATCCGCTGCGGGTCGAGTTCTTCGGCGACGAGGTCGAGGACATCCGCCGGTTCTCCGTGGCGGACCAGCGGGCGCTGCCGGAGGATGATGGCGCGACCGGTGGTGGCCGTGTCCTGTTCGCGCCGCCGTGCAGCGAACTGCTGCTAACCGCGCAGGTGCGGGCGCGGGCCGCGGACCTCGCGACGCGCCACCCGGAGCTGCTGGACCTGCTCGACAAGATCGCCGACGGCATCCCCGTGGAGGGGATGGAGGCGCTCGCCCCGGTACTCGTCGACGCCATGTCACTGCTCTTGGACGACCTGCCGGCCGGCACCCACGTGCTGGTCTGCGATCCCGAACGGGTCCGTTCGCGGGCGAGCGAACTGGTACGCACGAGCCAGGAGTTCCTCGAGGCGTCGTGGAGCGTCGCGGCGCTGGGTGGCGGCGCGCCGATCGATCTCGGCGCGGCCGCCTACCGATCGATCACCGAGGTCCGCGAGCGTGCGGAGGATCTCGGCCTGCCGTGGTGGTCGGTCACTCCCTTCATGTCGACCCCGGTAGGCATCGACCGGGAGCCGGCAGGCACCGGGCTGGCGGGCACCGTCTACGACGGGACCGAGTACGGCGACAACACGGTGGTCGCCAGCCTCCGGCCCGCACCGATCTACCACGGGGACACCGCGGCGGTCATCTCCGACGTCAAGGGCTGGCTCGCCGAGTCCTGGCGAGTGCTGCTGGTCACCGAGGGGCACGGTCCGGCGCAGCGCCTGGTGGAGATGCTGCGCGACGCCGACCTGGGCGCCGGCCTCGCCGAGGAGGCCACGCTCACTCCGGGCGTCGCCATGGTGACCTGCGGTCGGCTCGCCACCGGCTTCACCAGCGATACTTTGCGCCTCGCCGTTCTTACCGAAAGTGATATCGCGGGTGTCCGCGGAGTGATCACGAAGGACATGCGGCGCATGCCGAGCCGGCGGCGCAAGGGCATCGACCCGCTCGCCCTGCTCCCGGGGGACATGGTGGTCCACGACGCGCACGGCGTCGGCCGCTACGTCGAGATGGTCACCAGGACCGTCGCGGGCGCCAAGCGGGAGTACCTTCTGCTGGAGTATGCCCGGGGCGATCGGCTGTATGTGCCGACCGACCAGCTTGAACAGATCACCCGGTATGTCGGGGGTGACGCGCCGAGCCTGGACCGCATCGGCGGCGCCGACTGGGCCAAGCGCAAGAGTCGGGCCCGCAAGGCCGTCAAGGAGATCGCCGGTGAGCTGATCCGGCTCTACAGCGCCCGGATGGCTGCTCCCGGGCACGCCTTCGCTCCCGACAGTCCCTGGCAGCGTGAGCTGGAGGACGCCTTCCCGTTCCGAGAGACACCCGATCAACTCGCCGCCATCGACGAGGTCAAGGCCGACATGGAGAAGCCGGTCCCGATGGACCGGGTGATCTGCGGTGACGTCGGCTACGGCAAGACCGAGATCGCGGTGCGGGCCGCGTTCAAGGCGGTGCAGGACGGCAAGCAGGTCGCGGTGCTGGTGCCCACGACGCTGCTGGTCCAGCAGCACTTCCAGACCTTCTCCGAGCGTTACGCCGCGTTCCCGGTGGTGGTGAAGGCGATGAGCCGGTTCAACTCGCCCGCCGAACACAAGGCGGTGCAGAAGGGGCTCGCTACCGGCAGTGTCGACGTGGTCATCGGCACCCACCGGCTGCTGTCCGGGGAGAACCGCTTCAAGGATCTCGGCCTGGTGATCGTCGACGAGGAGCAACGCTTCGGTGTCGAGCACAAGGAGCAGCTCAAGAAGATGCGCACGGCGGTGGACGTGCTTACGATGAGCGCCACACCGATCCCCCGCACGCTGGAGATGTCGATCACCGGCATCCGGGAGCTGTCGACCATCGACACTCCGCCCGAGGAGCGGCACCCGGTGCTGACCTCGGTCGCCGCCTACGACGCCCGTCAGGTGACCGCGGCGATCCGCCGGGAGCTGCTGCGCGAGGGGCAGGTCTTCTTCATCCACAACCGGGTGGAGACGATCGATCGGGCCGCCGCCCGGCTGCGCGATCTGGTTCCCGAGGCGCGGATCGCCACCGCCCACGGCCAGCTGCACGAGGACGCGCTTGAGCAGGTCATGGTCTCCTTCTGGGAGAAGAAGTTCGACGTGCTGGTCTGCACGACGATCGTGGAGTCGGGCCTGGACATCTCCAACGCCAACACCCTCATCGTCGAGCGGGCCGACGTGTTCGGCCTGTCCCAGCTGCACCAGCTGCGCGGCCGGGTCGGGCGGGGCCGGGACCGGGCGTACGCCTACTTCCTCTACCCGCCGGACAAGTACCCGCCGGACAAGCCGCTGACCGAGACCGCCCACGACCGGCTCGCCACGATCGCCCAGCACAACGACCTTGGTGCCGGAATGGCCGTAGCCATGAAGGACCTGGAGATCCGGGGAGCGGGCAACCTGCTCGGCGGCGAGCAGTCCGGGCACATCGCCTCGGTCGGGTTCGACATGTACGTGCGGATGGTCGGCGAAGCGGTGGCCGAGTACCGCAAGGAGGGCGTCGAGGAGCCCCCGGAGGTCAAGGTCGAGCTGCCGGTCGACGCGAGCCTGCCGCACGACTACGTGCCGAGCGAGCGGCTGCGGCTGGACGCCTACCGGCGGCTGGCCGGCGCCGCCACGGACGCCGACATCGACGAGGTGCGTGGCGAGCTCGTGGACCGGTTCGGTCCGGTGCCCGAACCGGTCGAGAACCTGCTGGCCGTCACGGGCCTGCGGGTTCTTGCCCGGCACTTTGGCGTCACGGAGATCATCGCCGCCGGTCGCCAGATCCGGTTCGCTCCGCTGGAGCTGCGGGAGAGCCAGACACTCCGGCTGACCCGGCTCTACCGGGGCGCCGTGGTCAAACCGGCGGTGCGGACCGTACTCGTTCCCGCGCCGACCGAGACGGGGCGCATCGGCTCCCGACCGTTGCGGGATCGGGCCCTGCTCGCCTGGGTCGGCCAGCTCCTGCATGCGGTCGCGGGCGACTCGGTCGCCGCCGCGGCGGCCTCGATCTGACTCCTGGCGTAGGGCGCCGTACCGTACGCCACGCTGAGCGGATACCGTCTCGGCTCGTGAAGCTTTCCCGTCTCCTCGCCGGTGTCGGGCTCCTCGTGCTCGTCGGTACCGCCGGTACCGGGTGCACGACCCATGCCGGGGCCGCCGCCCAGGTCGGTTCGCAGACCATCGGGACCTCCCAGCTGCGCGGCATTGTCGACCGTGGGCTCAAGGCCGCGGAGACAGTACCGATCCCGCAGACCTCGCAGTCGGTGTCGCAGAGTCTCAACCGAGGTGAACTCCAGCGACGAACCCTGACCACACTCGTGCAGCTCGAATTGATCTCCGGTGAGGCGAAGCGGCTGGGGATCTCGCTGACCGGCCAAGACATCGCGTCCTACTACCAGGCGTACGCGATCCTGCAGTTCGGCAGCGTGAAGGCGTTCGAGCAGCGAGCCGCCGCGGCGGGCTTCGCCCAGCAGGACGTGGCGACGATCGTCCGCTCGGGAGCGTTCGAGTCGGCGCTCGGGGACAAGATCAGCGCGGGTATCCTCGCCTCCGACGCGGACACCCGCGCCCAGTACGACAGCATCGTCGATCAGATCGGGAAGATCCCCCTCAGCTACCGGCAGGCCAAGCCCTACCTGGCCCGGTTCCTGGTGGCGGACAAACGGGCGACGAAGGTGCGCCCGCTACTCGCGCAGGCCGAGTCCCGGGATCCCATCTCGATAAACCCACGATTTGGTACCTGGGACACGAAGCAGTTCGCCGTGGTCGCCGCCGAGGGCTCGATCGCCAGCAAGCCCGCGCCCACGCCGATCCTGGACCTGACCACCCGATCCTGAGCGGACGGCGACATGTTGATGCGGATCACCGTGGTCGTCACCAGCCCCCGGGTGGCACCGGGAATCCTCACGGCCCGGGCATGGGATGTCGTGCGCACGGTGCCCGTCCTGACCGCGAGCCCCACGCATCCTCAGCTCGCCGCGCTGCGGGCGGCCGGTGCGACCGTCCTGATCGTCGATCCCGGCGATCCCGGCGGTCTGGCCGGCGCGGTGACCCTCATCCGGGCCGCCCTGCCGGATCCCGCGGCGGCCGAGGTCGCCTGGCTGCCCGATCCGCTTGCGCCGAGCATCCTCGACCGCCTCCTCGACGAGGCGAGTGGATCCGGGGAACGGAACGATGCCGGCATCGAGAGGGTGACCGGGGTCGAAGTGACGAGCCTCGTGGCCACCAGGGAGCTGCCCGGCTCGAGCCTGTTGGACGCCGTCGCGGTCATGGACCGCCTGCGGTCGCCGGGCGGCTGCCCCTGGAACGCCGAGCAGACGCACACCTCGCTCGCTCCGTACCTGGTCGAGGAGACGTACGAGGCGTATCAGGCGATCGAGGACTACGATCTCACCGAGCTGCACGAGGAACTCGGCGACGTGCTGATGCAGGTGCTCTTCCACGCTCGGATCGCCGCCGAGCGCGCCGAGGACGGCTGGGACGTCGATGACGTCGCGGCCGGCCTGGTGGCCAAACTGATCCGCCGTCATCCGCACGTGTTCGGTGACGTGGTCGTGGACGGTCCGGCGAACGTCGTCGCCAACTGGGACGCGATCAAGGCGGTCGAGAAGGGGCGCGTCTCGGTGACCGAGGGCGTCCCACTCTCCCAACCGGCGTTGTCCCTCGCGGCCAAGCTGCTGAAGCGGGCGGCCGGCATCGGCGTCCCTGCGGATCTCGCGCTGACCGGGACGGCCGCGTGGGGTGTGACCGACGCGGGCGATCGGGTCACCGAGATCGCCGCCACGGCCGCCGTACTGGCCCGGTCGGGCACGGCGGGGGACGACCTGATCGGTGATCTGCTCTTTGCCGCCGTCGCGCTCGCCCGGATGGCCTCCGTCGATCCGGAGCGGGCCCTTCGGGCGACCGCCCGTCGCTTCCGGGACCGGCTGGCCGCCGTCGAGGGCACGGTCCGTGCCGAGGGCGCCGATCCGGCTTCCCTGTCCGACACCCGCTGGCGCGAAATCTGGCGGCAGCTACCCGGGTAAGCACCGATCATCGGCGCCCGATGCCAGAGAGTACCGAAAAATAACTTCAGGTTTTGATGCTGGTCTTGCCAGCGAGGTTGGCGAGGTCTGCCGCGGCGGGTACGATGATCTTCTTTCTCTAGCCCCCGCGCCGGGACCGGCAGCGTACGCTGATCGTGTTGGATCAGCCCCAGAGCCGCTGGTACATCGCCGCCGCCATGGGATTGATGGTGGGGTCGACCAACGAGGAACGGACGTTGTTCGGCAGGGCATCGGGGAAGTACGCCTCGTAGGCGAGAATGTCCGCGTTGCGCATGAACGCCTCGTGCATCTTCTCTATGTAGACGGGGTTGTCCCCACCCGCGGCCCCGACTCGACCCGCCTTGGTGCCCTGCTGGCTGACCCAATGCCGCTTCCACTAGTTGGATCTTGATGGTCGTCGGTGTGTCGGTTCCGGCTGTTCTGTCTGGTTGCCGG
>NZ_CDWTMO010000204.1:0-6276 GCF_977946435.1 Frankia sp. CgKIO3
GGCATTGGGCCTTGGCCGAGGAACTGCATGACCGGGGATACGCCGGGAAATCACTGCGTCCACTCGGTGTCTCGCCTCCACATTTCCGGGACACACGGAAGACCCGCGGTGTCTATGCGACCTCCGGCGATGGTTCTCTCAGACCACCCGCAGTTCGCCGATCGCCTGAGCCATAACCTGCGGCACAAGGCCGACCTGCTCGGCCTGCCGTCGGACGTGGACGTCGAAGTCGTCTCCGCTGGACCTCCCCGGAAATTTCTGGTACAGCGGGCGCCGCGGCACGGCAGCACCGCCTCCGTGCGCATCAAAGCAGACGCCGCCCTGCTGGACGCCATTTATGACTGGGGCCTGGGACTGGCGACCAACCAGGGGTTCGGATGGATTCGGTAGCATGTCCGTAACCGGCGCAGTCCCCGTCACGGCCAACAATTTATTGCTGTTGACCGAGCATCCGTTGCAGCGGAGCGGAGCTCGGTCGATCGCCGTTCTTGCCGGCCGGGAAAATGTTGAGGACGTTACCGGAGAGGACCTGGGCAGGGTAGCCGAACAGATCGTCACGGACGTCGTTCAGGCCGCGATCGCCGGCAAGGATTATCTCGCCTACGACTGGTGGAAAATCCTCTTCGCAATGTATCCGAACGCGAAACCCACCCCCGCCAGGCGGACCCGGGACCGGGCCAAGCTGACCGCGGAGGTGAAGGAGTTCTTCGCGCCGGATCGGGCCGACGATGCGCTACCGGCCGTGTGCCTTCTGCGAGGGCCCCACCGACGTCCTCTGGGCGAAGTCGAACCTGCCGATGTTCGACACCACTCCGATCCGACGGGTGATGATCCCTATTCGTCGTTCTGGTCTACGACACGGCGGCGGAACGCAACCCCTAGGCGTTGCGCACGTGCCGCAAGTACCTGCACTGGGTGCAACGCAGCGTCTTCGAGGGCGAACTGTCGGCCGCGCAGTATCGTGCGCTGATGACCACGCGGCGCGGCCAGCCTGATCTCCTTTACGGCAACATCCGCCGGGGCACGGGACGCCCCGCCCGCCCTGGCACCGGGAGCTGAGAACCGCCTGAACCCACCGGTCGGTGAAGCTCGGTGGAACCCTCGGTCGGTTTTCGCTCAGGCGTGCGGCACGGTGCCGCAGGACGCCGTCGACGCGCCCCGGTAGCCGGTGAGGAAGGCATCGCAGCGCTGCCGCGCCGACCCGTGCGTCCAGGTCTCCAGGTTGACCTGGCCGGATGCCCTGACCTGAATCCGGTCGTCGCCGACGGCCTCCGCCGCGCCGAGCGCCTGGTCAAGGTCGGCCTCGCCGATGGTGACGTTCCCGCCGGTGTTCGCGAGGGTGCTCCAGACCCCGGCGTAGCAGTCGGCCTGCAGTTCGAGCTGCACGCTGAGCTCGTTCTCCCGGGACGGGCCCGCCCGCTGTGCCTGCCGCACCCGCGCCTCGGTCCCGGTCAGCGTCTGCAGATGGTGCCCGACCTCGTGCGCCACGATGTACGCCTGCGCGTAGCGTCCCTCGGCGCCGAAGTCGCGCTGGAGCTGGGCGAGGAATCCGAGATCGATGTAGACCTTGCGGTCCGGCGGGCAGTAGAACGGCCCGACCTAGGCAGACGCCACGCCACAGCCGGTCTGGACGGCTTGGGAGAAGTAGACCAGGCGGGGCTTGGTATACATCTGGCCGTTCCGGGCGAACTGAGCGGTCCAGACCTCATTGATCTCGTTGAACGCCTTGAGGACGAAGCAGTCGTCGTATTCATCGATGGCCGCGGCGGTGTTGCACCGCTGCGCGAGGTCACCCGACGACTGCCCAGGCTGCGACAGGGGTGCCGTACCAGCGTCGGTACCACCGCCGAGCACCGTCACCACCAGGTAGATGAGCAGGCCGACGATGCTCACCCCACCGCCACCGACAGCGATCCCCCTGCCGAGACCACCACCTCGCCTGTCCTCGAGCTCGGATGTGTCGACCGACGAGTCGTCGAACTGCATGACCTGCCTTCCGCCTTCCCCTTCTCCCCGGGCATGACCGGTCAGCCGGGTTCCGCAGGCAGTATGTCCATGCCGATCGGCTCTCGAATCTGGACCCGTCGGCTCTCGCGCCCGGCCCGGCCGACGTCACGACCGACACCGCACCGGCCGGGAACCCGTAGTCGATTCATGACACAAAGCTGTTGGGGGTAGGCACGTTTTCGGGGCCCGGAAGCGTGCCTACCCCCCCATATTTCGGCCGGGCCGGGCCAGGCCAGGCCCGGGGCCGGGCCGGCTCAGGCGGGTCGACCGAGCTGGCGAGCGAGCCGCGTCTGGTCGAAGTACAGCCGGTTCTCGGTGATCAGGCCGCGCTCGACCCGGTAGACCTCGACGACACGCAGGTTGATCCGACGCCCGGTGGGCGCGAGCTCCGTCCCGTCCGGGTCGCGGTAGACGCCGACGTGCGTCGCGGTCAGCGTGTACTCCTCGACCACGATCTCGCCCTGCTCGGCCAGCACGTGGGTATCGACGTCGATCTCACCGAAAGCCGCCAGGAAGGCGGCGCTGTACTCGGCGCCCGCCGCGCGCCCCTTGATCCGCACCCCGCCCGGTGCCTCGACGACCAGGTCCTCGTCGAGCAGCGACAGCACCGAGGCCTCGTCACCGAGGTCGAAGGCGTCCAGCGCGCGCTTCACCGTGTCCAGCGCCTCTCCCACGTGACATCCTCCAGGCTTGCCTGCCGCACACACCGTTCAGAGGGCGATCATCCCACCACCGGGCCGGTTCCCGACGGGAAACCGGACGTCCGGGAGGACGTCAGACGCTCGTGGTCGAGCCGGGGCGGATGATCATCAGAACGGTGACAATCACCCAGAGCAGGCTGAACACACCGGCCGCCATCGCGAGACCGCTCGTGCGGGCGCGCGCCGCGGCCGCGTCCATGGCCACCGCACCACCATCCATGGCCACCGCGCCTCCGTCCTGCACACGGTCGGGGACGGCCGGGGATCCGGCGACGATCTCGTCGAGGACGCCACGCTGTCCGGGCAGCACCACGATGAGAAGCACGACGGCGGCCACGGTGGTCAGCGCGATCGCGACGATCAACCAGCTCTGCCCAAGAACCCCCAGGCTCTGCGCGGTGAAGAACCCGAAGATCGGCACGACGAGGCCGAGCGCGGAGTAGACGCCACAGATTCGGTGCAGCACGCGGACAATCCCGGCAGCGCGCTCGTCGCCCGGGGAGGTCAGCGCCAGGCGCGCAGCCGGGGCGAACATGCTGGCGGCCACGGTGATCGGTCCGATCGCGAGGATCGCGGCCAGAACATGCACGCTGAGCAGAAACTTGGTCACGGTATGCCTCTCAGGATCGGCCCAGGATCGGGCGCGGACGGTCTGGATACGGATCCGGTGGCGCCGCGCCCACGCCTCGACGCTAAGGTCCGGGCGGCTCGACGCCCTAGCCGCCACAGACACCATCATCCTTCCGAGACTGGCCGATCCCACCCCGTCACTGGCCGCGGGCGCGCGCGGCACCCGGACCGAGCGGTCACGCCGGCAGCGCAGATGAGTAGTTCCGCACCGCCGCGTCCACTCGCTCCGCCATCTGGTGGATGATGGTTCCTGCGCGTAACCCGCCTTGTGCCGTGCGTCTTCAGGAGGCTTTCGGTATGCCTTTGCAGGCTGCTATTCGGCTTGATGTTCGGCTTCTCGTACGGATTGACGACCGCGTTCTCCTCGCTCGCCCGCCGGGAGAAGCCTGGCATGTCCTTCCGGGCGGTCCGGTGGCGGCGGGAGAGAGCACGGACGACGCTCTCGAACGGCAGGTAGGCTGCCTCGCCGGCCCTCGGACGGTCTCCCGGCAGTTCATCGGCGCGGTCGAGCACGACGGAACCGTCACCGGCCACTCACCTGAATCCGCAACCGATCACGTGCTCAGTATCATGTTCGCCGGCTTCTGGCCGCTCGACATTCCGACGCCGTCACGCTGGGGAGAGCACACGCTGGTTCCGGTGAACATCGACGTGCTTCTCGCGACACGCCTGCGCCCGCTATCGATGGCCGAGGTGGTACGTCGCTGGCTCGCCGAAGGCTGGTCGCTCTGGCGCGGCCTCGATCCCGCCGTCGGCAACCGGCGGCTGCCCTCCCTGGCCTCACTGCGCGCGCAGCTGTTCGCCCGGTGGGAGGAGCTGCGCAGCCTCACCTTCCGGGACGCCGCCGTGGCGATCTGTGCCCTCGTCACCGCGGCCGACGGCCACATCGATCCGGCGGAACGCGAGGGGCTACTCGGCTTCATCGCTACGGATCCGGTGATGTCCCAGTTTCCCGAACAGGACGTGGAGCGGCTCTTCGATGGACATCTGAGCCGTCTCACCGCAGACTTCACCGCCGGCAAACAGGCCGCGCTGGCCGACATCGCCAAGGTGCGGGGGCGGGTGGCGGAAGCCGCCGCCGTGGTGCGCATCGGGCAGGTGATCCGCCTGGTTGACGGCGAGTTCGTCGCCAGCGAGCGGGCCGTGGTGCGGGAGGCCGCCCTCACCCTCGGCCTGAACGCCGCCGAGTTCGCCCTGTGAGGGGCGAGCCGGCGCCGGTTGAACGACGTCGCCGGCCCGGCCGCTCATGACCTCCTCGGCTGGCCTTCCCGGCTGACCTCCTCGGCGCGGCACCGATCGCGGCGGCACCAGTGGGGACCGCCGCCGGTCAGCTCTCCTTCTTGATCTCGAACCAAGACAGGATCCTGCCTCCGAACTTCAGGTCACCATTAATCTTGATCTTTCTGGTGAGGAAGAGCTTGGCCCCGCTGGCTTGACCGGAGACCACCCGAACGAAGCGGACACGATCCGTGACAATGGTCAGCGTCTGCTCCCCCGCGGATTCACTCGGGGTCCCGGCGGCAGGCGGTGTCGCCAAAGTGCAGACACCGTCGGCGACCCGCAGCTCGTAGGTGCGCACGGCGCCGCCCGGTCCACCGTTGAGCACGAATCGGACCAGAGCGTTCTCTTCCTGTGCCTGCTCTGGCCGGAAGGTGTCGCGCATCTGCCGGAAGACCTCGTCCAGCACCGCGTCACCAGCCGGCCCACCCAGCAGGTCGGAGACCTCACGCTCCGACATAGCGGGCAGACCGCTGACGAGTTTCGCCGGGTCGGCCGTGGGATCGACAGCAAGGTCGGACATAGCCACACTCCTTTGCGTTCGTGTTGGCGTTCGTGGGCGGCAGCCTGTCGGCAGCACGCACGAGCACGCTAGCGAAGACGACACGGCGGCGGTTCCGTGGGCGACACAACCGGAATGTCGCGCGTGACGCCCCAGCCCACAGACGCCCCAGCCCACGGACGGCGCGGCCCACCGGCGGGTCACTATCGTGGCCAAGGTGGTCACTCCCATACTTCGACGCGTCGAAATCGACGGGCGCCCCGTTCCCCCCGATGATCCACATCGCCTGGCCCTGCTCTCCCACGGCCACTTCACCGTGCTGCAGGTGCGAGCCGGTCGGGCCCGGGGCCTGCGGTGGCATCTCACCCGGCTGGATGAGGCGAACCAGGAGCTCTACGGCGAGCCCCTGGACGGCGCACTGGTTCGCCACCGCATCCGGCAGGCACTGTACGCCACCCAGACGGCCGCCACCGGCTCCGAGGCCACGGCGACAGCCGCCACCGCGGTGGATGCCACGGTCCGGATTGTCGTCACCGAGCGGCCGGACGGCGCAGGGGTGCGCGTCATCGTCGCGATCGGCGAACCGGCAACCACGCCGACCACCCCCCAACGGCTGCGGTCAGTGCCGTACCTGCGCCCGTTCGCCCACCTCAAGCATCTCGGGACGTTCGCGCAGATCCAGCACGGCCGGCTCGTCCGCCGTGACGGCTACGACGACGCCCTGTTGACCGCCCCCGACGGGCTCGTCGCGGAGGGCGCAATGACCAACATCGGTTTCTTCGATGGCAACATGATCGTCTGGCCGGACGCTCCCGCCCTGCGCGGAGTCACCATGACGCTGTTGGAGCAGGCACCGGCGGACGGCGGCCCGCCCAGCGTACGGGCCCCCGTGCGACTGGCGGACCTGGCAGGCTTCGAGGCCGCCTTCGTCACCAACTCACGCGGGATCGCGCCCGTCCGGGCCATCGACGGCCACCTCTTCACGGGATCCGAATGGCTCATGACGGCGCTTACCCGTCGCTACGACGCGGTGCCATGGGATCCGATCTGAGCCAGATCGACGGCGTCCCGCACGCCCGGGTGCTCCTGCGGACGGCCGGAGGACCACGTCCACCCGGCCTTATGGGATCGTCATTAAATAAGTTGATCATTTGATCT
>NZ_CDWTMO010000205.1:0-6240 GCF_977946435.1 Frankia sp. CgKIO3
TCCTAGATCGGGCAGATCGGTCGAAGTAGGCACACGCTTTATAATACTCGCTAGACGGAAGATCGACGGATAAACTCGGGGGCAGATCTCCGACGCCCCTTCAAGTAGCTCGTGCGCGAAATATTCGGCGTCAGACCATGCATCCACCCGGGCCAGTACATACGCCATATAAGCCATACACATGGCATGGTCAATTATAGGTATACATTTATTTTTCTGAGATATCTCGTCAAAATGTGCTCGATATGCCTGAATTGCGTCATGCCATTCCGATAGATCGGCATGTAGGGAAGCTTCCTGTACGAAAATCTGTGCGTCGTCCAGCCACCATGCCCAATCGGGATCGCTGTCCCGGATTCCATCTTGATGGAGGCTACGTGCGCGAGAGAATATACGGACCGCCTTATTGTCGCCCAAGGTGGCCAAGGCGCGAGCCTCGCGCATCGCAAACATCGTAGCCATTCGGGGCGTTAGTCGGCGGCCCTCCATAGATCGCGCGAGTGTGAGCCCTTCTGCGGGAGCACCGTTCTCTGCGGCATGCATCGACATCCCCGCGCTCCCAGCGTCCGACGGTGGTCCGGTCAACGTCCAGTTCATGCGCAAATGACTCTTGAGAATAGCCCATGGCGCGGCGCCTAGCCGTTAGACCGCTTTGCTTCCGAGTCATCAACTCAATCCCTTCGCGTCCCGCGGATGCATCAGATGCATCAATTGTGCATCATCGTTGCCGTAGTCCCGCTGCGGCCGGTGCGCCACGGTAGGTAGGGGCACTTCGGGTCACCTTGCTCTGGGGATCGGCGTAGGCGGGATCGTCGTGCACCGCGAATCCGTGCTGCGCCCGCTCGATCTCCACTAGCCTGGGCTCCACCCGGAAGCGGCCGACAGCCGCCCGCGAGGCATCCACAGCGATGAAGGTGTCCTTCGTGCCGTGGACGATCAGGGTGGGTGCGGTCGATCTCTGGCGAGAGGGCAACGGCTCGGCGTCCCCGACTGCAACCTTGGTCCTCGCCAACAGCGGCAGGCTGCACCAGACCACCTTGCCGCCGGTCGAAGGTCGGTAGTAGGCCCATCGGGTGCTCAGGGCCGACAGCAGCAACAGGCCGCGTCCGCCCTCGGCGTCGAGAGCCGGGTCTTGCCGGATGGGTGCGGCTGCGCTGGAATCCCAGACCTCGATGATCAGATCAGTATCGGTGCGCGTCAGGCGGGTAGCGATGATGTCCGCCCCTCCATCCCGCTGGGTGGTGACGTCCCGGGCCGAGGAGCCGGCTTATGTACTTGTAGTGTTGACCTTTTCTGGGTTCTCGCGGAAGAACGACTCCGCCATGTCGGTTCCCACACGATGGCGCCCGCAGCTGCGAGAAGCCGAGCAGACTCGGCGTCGATGCCGCGGGCGCCACCAGTGGCCAGCGCCACCTGGCCGTCTAGGCGAAATTGATCCTTATCTCTGATTCCTTGCTCTCTTTGGCGTTAAGGTATTAAAGCGTTATGGCTATTTGCTCGGGGATGGAATCATCGGTATCTGACGGTAGATGTAAGAAATTTTCATCAATACGCGCCAGCTCGGCCATCTATGGCAATCGTAGCGCGGCATGCTATCCGGAGATGATCGGCTTGCCGAGCGGCAGGCCCTTCCCGCCGGTCTCGGTGGACATGATGTCGAGGTACAGGTAGACCGCGACCGCGATGAAGGCGAACACGACGTAGCCGCCGGCGTGCGTGAGGGCGGTGTTGGCGTAGATGGTGCCGAGCAGTAGCAACACCAGCGCGACGTCGACGAGCCCGAGCAGCAGGGTGTAGCTGCTGGGCAACCGCAGGGTGGCCACGGTGAACAGGACGATGGTGACCAGCCAGCTGATCAGCCACAGTTCGGTGCTCCTGGTGACCTGATCGGCGGGGATGTTGTACCAGTTGTGGCCGAGACCGAGGACGAACGCGGCGTAGCTGCCGTAGAACCCGAAGAACACCCCGAACAGGCTGGCCGCGGCGTTCTGCCCGAGCGCCGCCGCCCAGATCGCGGAGATCAGGAGACCGACGGTGGTGGCAGTCATGATGACGGGTATGGCGGCGCCGCCCGCGGCGGGCGGAAGCCACCCGGTGTCGACCAGCCCGAGGCCGACGGCACCGGCGATGAAGGTGGGGATACCGATCACGCCCGGGTTGCCGCGCAGCGGGCTGAGAGGCGGCGGAGCGGGTAATGTCTCGGTCTCGTTCGGTAACGGCTGTGAGTGGGTGGCGACGGTGGCGCTGTCGGTGCTGGTGGTCATCGGGATCATCCTCCTGAAGGGGCCGTTTCCGAGGCGGCCCGCCGTATGTGCTGCGGGTGCGGGCGGTAGAGGAGGGCTGGACGTGCCGTGGGGACTACGCCGTCCCCGTCCTACGCCGGTGAGGCAGTGCTCGGCCCTCCCGGTTTTGCTGGCGTTACTTGCCGTCGTGTCACGCTGCGGGCTACGCGAAACGAACGAGGAGTTTGATAATGCCTTCCTCCTTGGTTTTCTTCAACCTGAAGGCGCATTCGACTTCGTCGAACCCGAACTCGTGGGTCGTCATCGCCAGCGCGATGTCCATGAACGTTGGCCGGGTCGGGAGGCGCCGGGTGGGGTTGGCGCTGCCCGGAGGGCGGGGTGTGTGCTGTCGGTACCGACGTGTGTGACCGGTGCCGGGAGGTGGGCGTATGGCACAGCGTGTGCGGGCGCGGTGGCACCCTGTCCGTAGCCCCGTGATCGGGGTGGGGGAAGGACTCCCGGAGAGCTACCGCCGCGGGCTGGTGCGGTTTGTAACGGAGGTCAAGGCAGCCCGGCCGGCCGCAGTGGCCGTGCGCTGCGGTGGCTGCGCGTCCGGCGCCGGTCACCACGCCTGGAACGTCACCACGCCTGGAACAATGAGACATCGGTGGAGGAGGACATGAACGTGAGCAACCATGAGGTGCCGTCGCTGAGCAGGCAGGTCGAGACCGCCGTCGCCGGTGCGATCGACCGGGCGCTGCCGGAACTCGCCGGCGCCGACCCGGTTGTCCGGGGCTCCGACCACGCGGACTTCCAGGCCAACGCGGCGCTCGCGCTCGCCCGGCGGGCCCGCTGCCGCCCCGGGGAGCTGGCGGCTGCGGTCGCTGATGCCGTGCGCGCCGATGCCGTGCGCGCCGACGGCGCCGCTCTGGTGGCCGACGTCACCGTCTCCGGGCCTGGCTTCCTTAACATCACCCTCGCCGATGACGCGCTGTGGCGGCAGGTCACCGCCCGCCTTGCCGCCGGGCGGCTCGGCGTCGGCGCGGCCGAGCGGGGCCGTCGTACGATCATCGACTACTCCGGGCCGAACATCGCCAAGGAGATGCACGTCGGCCACCTGCGCACCACGATCATCGGGGACTGCCTGGCCCGGGTGCTCGGCTTCCTCGGCGCGGACGTCATCCGCCAGAACCATCTCGGGGACTGGGGCACCCAGTTCGGCATGCTCATCCAGTACCTCGACGAGCATCCCGCGGCGTCCTGGCACCACGACGACCTCGCCGCCGGCGCCTCCACGGTCTCGGCCCTCGATACCCTCTACCGGGCCGCCCGGAGCACCTTCGACGCCAACCCCGCCTTCGCCGACCGGGCCCGGCGCCGGGTCGTCGCGTTGCAGGCCGGCGACGCGGCGACCGTCAGCCAGTGGCGGGACATCGTCGCTGAGTCCGAGTTCGCCTTCGGGGAGATCTATCGCCGCCTCGGCGTGCTGCTCACTAGTGAGGACTCGGTGAGCGAATCCTTCTACAACCCCTGGCTTCCCGATGTCGTCGATGAACTCGTGCGCGCGGGTATCGCGGCCGGCAGCGACGGGGCCCTGTGCGTGTTCTCCGCCGAGGTGACCGGACCGGACGGGGAGCCCGTGCCGCTCATGGTCCGCAAGAACGACGGCGGCTACGGCTACGACACCACGGACCTCGCGACGATCCGCTACCGCATCCGCGATCTCAAGGCCGACCGGCTGCTCTACGTCGTCGACGCCCGCCAGGCCCTGCACTTCCGGCTCGTTTTCGAGGCCGCCCGCCGCGCCGGCTGGCTGTCCGACGACGTCGAGGCCACCCACGTCTCCTACGGCACCGTCCTCGGCCCCGACGGCAGGCCGTTCAAGACCCGCTCCGGCGAGACCGTCAAGCTCATGGACCTGCTCGACACCGCCGTGGAACGGGCCCGCACCATCGTCGCCGAGAAGGCCCCCGGCCTCGACCCGGCCGAGCTCGACCTGATCGCCGAGCAGGCCGGTATCGGCGCCGTTAAATACGCCGACCTGTCCACCTCCCGGACCAAGGACTACACCTTCGACGTCGAACGGATGGTGTCGTTCATCGGGAACACCGGCGTGTACCTGCAGTACGCCCACACCCGGATCCAGTCGATCCTCCGCAAGGCCGGCGACACCCCGGACACTCCGAACATCCCGGATGCCCCGGACGCCCTGGTCGAGGTGGACCCCACCCTGACGCCGCATCCCGCCGAACGGGCGCTCGTCCTCACTCTCGACGCCTTCGGTGACACGCTCGTCGACGTCAGCCGCGCCCTCGAACCCCACCGGCTCTGCGGCTATCTCTACGATCTCGCCAAGGCCTACACCGACTTCTACGAGGCCTGCCCGGTGCTGTCCGCTCCGGGCTCCCTGCGCGCCAACCGCATCGCCCTGTGCCGGCTCACCGCCCGCACCCTGCGCCAAGGGCTCGACCTGCTCGGCATCGCCGCGCCTGACCGAATGTAGGCCCGGCCGGCGGGTCCAGGTTAAGCTGGCATCCACGCGGATGTGCATGGTGTGCCGGGAAGTCTGGTCGGCGATGTCCGATTCGACCCCTGATGCTGGGAGACCGCCTTGGGCCCGCCGCCACCTCACAGTCCATGGTTTCACCGCAGTTTCTGGTTTCACCGGGACTCCCGGTTTTGCCGTGGTTTCCGGCTTTTCGGCCGTGGTTCGCGGGCGGAGACTCAGCGGGTCGCCGCCATCCTGCGCGGTGAGACGATCGGCGGGGCGCTCCTGCTCGCCGCCGCCGTGCTCGCGCTCGCACTCGCCAACTCGCCCTGGTCCGACGCCTACCGATCGCTGCTGGCCGTCCGGGTTGGTCCCGCCGCCCTCCACCTTGATCTGACGCTGGCGGAGTGGACCGCCGACGGACTGTTGGCGATCTTCTTTTTCGTCGCCGGGCTGGAACTCAAACGGGAGTTCGTCGCCGGTGACCTGCGTGATCCGCGCCGCGCCGCGGTCCCGGTGCTCGCCGCCTTCGGCGGTGTCGTCGTCCCGGCCGTCCTGTACACGTTGGTGAACCTGGGCAGCGGCGCGCTGCGAGGCTGGGCCATCCCGACGGCGACCGACATCGCCTTCGCGCTGTCGGTACTGGCGGTCATCGGCCGACACCTGCCGATCGCGTTGCGGACCTTCCTGCTCACGCTCGCGGTGGTCGACGATCTGGTGGCCATCGTCATTATCGCCGTCGCCTACACCGAGCGGCTGTCGGTCGCGCCCCTGGTCGGCGCGCTCGTGCCGTTGGCGGCGTTCACCGTGCTGGTGCAGCGGCGGGTGCGGTCGTGGTGGCTGCTGCTGCCGCCGGCGCTGGCGACCTGGGCGCTGGTGCACGCCTCCGGCGTGCACTCCACCGTCGCCGGGGTGCTGTTGGGCTTTGCGGTGCCGGTGCTGCGCAGCGAGCGGGGCCGTGCTCCCGAGATGGACCGAGGCCTAGCCGAGCACTTCGAACACCGCTGGCGTCCGATTTCGGCCGGTATCGCCGTGCCGATGTTCGCCTTCTGCTCTGCCGGGGTGACGGTGGGCGGTCTCGACGGTCTAGCCGAGGCGTTGAGTGACCGGGCGGCCGTGGGCGTGATCCTCGGCCTGGTCGTCGGCAAGACGGTCGGGATCCTCGCCGCGACCTGGCTGGTGGCGCGCTTCACGGGGGCGAGCCTGGACGCTGGGCTGGCCTGGCTCGATGTGGTGGGCCTGGCGATCCTGAGCGGCATCGGGTTCACCGTCTCCCTGCTCATCGGGGAGCTGGCGTTCGGGAGCGATTCCCCTCGTAGCGATCACGTCAGGATCGCCGTGCTGGCCGGCTCCCTGATCGCCGCTCTGTTGGCGGCCGTGCTGCTGCGCCTGCGTAACCAGGCTTACGCTCAGCTGGAGCGGACCGAGACCGCCCACCTAGGTCTGTCTTCCGCACATGGGGTTTCGATGCGTTGACCGGCCTGGTTTCTGATCAAGGTGGTCGGGTCGGATCGACGCCGAGAATGGTGA
>NZ_CDWTMO010000206.1:0-6234 GCF_977946435.1 Frankia sp. CgKIO3
CGAAGGTGCGGATCCGCCCTTGATGGGAGTGTCTGACCAGCGGCGGACGCCGTCTGGCCCCACCGCCGAGAGCGACTCGATGCAGAGAGACGATCACGAGCGGAACGCTTGACTTATGCCGACTCCGACCAATCACCAGCAGCTGACCGCCGGGCTCGTGGAACGAGCGCCTGCCAAGGACGCCGACGCCGTTGGGCCCAGGCGCCCTCTGACCGGGCCGACAAACCCAGTGATCACCGCCGCTGCTATCTGACCCTGATTACCGTCCCGGCTCTCCCAACCACCTGCACAGGAACAAAAGCATGCTCTGGAAATCTGATCGGCGAAGGAACAGCGGGGCCTGGTTGCCATTGATCGGCTCGCCGGAGTCGTCGAACTCAGCGCCGCAGCGGGGAGAGCCGCCTCGTGGACCGTCTGCCGCGAAAGCGGACGGTCCACGAGCACGATCTTGCACATCGTTGCAGGTCAGGGCACTGACGCGACTAGGTCAGACGTGTTCCGTTGCCACACAAGGCCCGCGACTTGTGGCAACGTCCGTGGACACAGGCCTCGTGACCTCCCACCCGAAAAGCGGATGGTCAACTCCACCGTTTGCGCAGGTCAGCCGGGGTGACAGACGGGCCGCCACCGGGATCACACGACGCCGTTGCCACACCCGTTGCCACATAACGATCAAGCAGTGATCGACAAATCCTGCCATTTCCGCAGGTTAAACCGGTGGGCAGGGGCGGGGTCGAACCGCCGACCTTCCGCTTTTCAGGCGGACGCTCGTACCGACTGAGCTACCTGCCCCGGGTAGTGCGACTCTCGCATGAGCCACAGCGCACTGTTAGCCCTACGAACGCGGTCCCGACGGGATTCGAACCCGCGACCTCCGCCTTGACAGGGCGGCGTGAACTCCAGGCTTCACCACGGGACCATGCTCTAGATCGATCTTCAGTTGTCGCCCTCCAGGTGCCAGTCACGGTCCCTGTCCGGATCTGGAGGTCATGCTACACGACACCGGGACCACTCGAAGGGCCGGGAGCCCAGGATTCTTGCCCAACAGGACACGCACACGATCGCTCACGATTCGCTACGAAGACGCGACATCGGCATGAGATCTGCGGAGTCCGCGCGGCGGGCGCGGCGGCACGCCGGGCGCGCCCAGGAACGCCAGGCACGCCGCCGACCTCGAGGGAATCGAGCGAAAGGCGCGCAGCAGCACGGAGTCGATCCAGACCGCCGTTGCCGATCCCGTTCTGACCCGGGTCGAGGACGGGGTCGCCGTCGTCACCCTGAACCGGCTCGAGGTCATGAACGCGTTCACCCTGCCGATGGCCACCGCCTACGCGCAGGCCCTGCGTGCCGCGGACGCCGACCCGGAGGTCCGGTTCATCGCGGCCTCCGCCTTCGTCAACTCCGGCTTCTCCCGCCTCAGCCTGGTCGTCGAATACGGTCTGTCCTGGCATCTTCCCCGGATCATGGGCACCGCCCGGGTCTCGGACTTCCTGCTGTCCGGCCACGCCGTCAGTGCCGCCGAGGCGGCCGAGCTCGGGCTGGTCAACCAGATGATCACGGATGGCGACGTACTGGACCACGCGGTGCGCTACGCCACCGACATCGCGCGGTCCTGCTCACCGATGTCCCTGGCCGCCATCAAGGCGCGGGTCTACGCGGACCTGGAACGCAACGGGGACTTGGAACGCAGCCGCGCGGACGCGCTCACCGACGCCATCGCCCGGATGGACACCTCCTTGCTGGCAGCCACCCCGGGCAGCCAGCGCTTCCGCTGTTCCTCGGTGCACAGATCGCGCAGGTATGGCCCCACGATGCTCACGACACTCAGCCCGGCGGTGCGACACTGCGGGCCTATGGGCTTGTCCGTGGCGGTTGCCGGTGTCGTCAACGTCCAGCAGACGATCCCGGTCGATGGTTTCCCCTTCGCCTACCCCCCGGTGCGCTATCTGAACCGGTCGCTGCGCCTGGAAGTCGCCGGGGTCGGCTACAACGTCGCCCGCGGGCTCGCTGCGCTGGGCAGCGACGTGCGACTGGCGTCCCTGGTTGGGCAGGACGACGCCTATGCACAGGACTGGCTCACCCGGGCGTCGATCGTGTTCTGCTCGGCGGAGAACCTCACCGTACCCCCCGATGCCTTTGCCCGGCAGTTGCTTGCCCGGGGACCGGCACGGATCGTGGTCGTGGGTCTGGGCGCGCGGGGTTGCCTGCTGGCGGTGGCGGACCGGCCGGTGCGCGCTGTCGCGGCGGTCGCACCGCTGGGCGTGGTGGACACGACCGGCGGGGGTGATGCGCTGTTCGCCGGGTTCCTGCACTACTGGCTGGCCACCGGCGATCCCGACCGTGCCATCGACCGCGCGGTGCTTGTCGCCGGTTGGACGGTCGGTTTCCCGGGCACGGGCCACCATCCGACCGACGCCCAGATCCGTGCGCTGTATGCCGGCACCTCCGCCAAGTCCGGATGAGCTCACGCGCGGCGCGGACCGGTGTCCCGCCCGGGTGGCGTGCGACTCTCAAGCGACAGCAGCAACGGCGAGGAAACACTCGAGCCGACGTGAAGTGATCACGATGGCACGGTATCGTCACTCACAGGTCGAGAGGCGCTGCAACGGGCCCAGGTCCGCCACGCTCGGCCCGCACCGTTCAGTAAGGGCGCCTCCCATAACCGGGAGGTGGTCTGATGGCAGGGTCCAGGTCGGTCGACGAGGTGGCCATCGAGGCCAGCACGGTCGGGGCCGGCGAGCGGGAGCTCCAGGAGCTGCTGGCCCAGCGGGTCGTCGTGCTCGACGGGGCCTGGGGCACGATGCTACAGAACGCCGGGCTCACCCCGGCCGACTACCGCACGGAGCGGTTCCGCGACCACCCGAAGGACGTCGCCGGCGACCCGGACCTGCTGAACCTGACCCGTCCGGACGTGATCCTCGACGTGCACCGGCAGTATCTTGCGGCCGGCGCGGACATCACCACGACGAACACGTTCACCGCGACGAGCATCGGCCAGGCGGACTACGGGCTGCAGTCGCTGGTGCGGGAGATGAACCTGCGGGGCGCGCGGCTGGCCCGCCAGGCCGCGGACGAGGCCGCCCGGCAGACCGGGGGGCGCCGGTTCGTCGCCGGTTCGATCGGCCCATTGAACGTCACGCTCTCGCTGTCTCCGCGGGTGGAGGATCCGGCGTACCGGGCGGTGACCTTCGACGAGGTCCGGGCCGCCTACGCCGAGCAGATCCAGGCGTTGGCGGACGGCGGGGTCGACCTGCTGCTCATCGAGACGATCTTCGACACGCTCAACGCGAAGGCCGCGATCGCCGCCGCCCGCGAGGTCGCCCCGCGGCTGCCCCTGTGGATCTCGGTAACGATCGTCGACCTGTCCGGGCGGACGCTGTCGGGGCAGACCGTCGAGGCGTTCTGGAGCTCCATCGCCCACGCGCATCCGCTGGTCGTCGGGGTGAACTGCTCGCTCGGCGCCGAGGAGATGCGCCCGCATGTCGCCGAGCTCGCCCGGCTCGCCGACACGTTCACGGCCTGCCATCCCAACGCCGGCCTGCCGAACGCCTTCGGCGGCTACGACCAGACCCCGGACGAGGCCGGCCGGCTGATCGGCGAATTCGCCGCCGCGGGCCTGGTCAACATCGTCGGCGGCTGCTGCGGGACGACGCCGGCACACATCGCGCGGATCGCCGCCGCCGCCGCCGGCGCGGCGCCGCGCCCGGTTCCGGCCCCGCCGGCGCGCACCCGCTTCAGCGGGCTGGAGCCGTTCGAGATCGGCGAAGATACCGGCTTCGTCATGATCGGGGAGCGCACCAACGTCACCGGTTCGGCGCGGTTCCGGCGGCTGATCGAGGCCGACGACTACCAGGCCGCCGTGGACGTCGCCCTGGAGCAGGTGCGCGGCGGGGCCAACCTGCTCGACGTCAACATGGACGCCGACCTGCTCGACAGCGAGCGGGCGATGACCACGTTCCTGAACCTGCTCGCCACCGAGCCGGAGGCGGCCCGCCTGCCCATCATGGTCGACAGCTCGCGGTGGAGCGTGCTGGAGGCCGGGCTGCGCTGCGTGCAGGGCAAGGGCGTCGTCAACTCGATCAGCCTCAAGGAGGGTGAGGAGCCCTTCCTGGAGCAGGCCCGGCGCATCCGCGACTACGGCGCCGGCGTGGTCGTGATGGCCTTCGACGAGCGGGGCCAGGCCGACACCGCCGAACGCAAGGTGGCGATCTGCGCCCGCGCCTACGACCTGCTCACCCAGCGGGTCGGCTTCCCAGCCGAGGACATCGTGTTCGACCCGAACGTGCTCGCCGTCGCCACCGGCATCGCCGAGCACAACGGCTACGCGAAGGCGTTCCTCGACGCGTTGCCGCTGATCAAGCAGCGCTGCCCGGGAGCGCGGACCAGCGGCGGCATCTCGAACCTGTCGTTCTCCTTCCGCGGCAACGACATCGTCCGCGAGGCGATGCACTCGGCGTTCCTCCTCCACGCCGTGCGCGCCGGGCTCGACATGGGCATCGTCAACGCCGGCCAGCTCGCCGTCTACCAGGACATCCCCGCCGACCTGCTCGAACTCGTCGAGGACATGCTCTTCGACCGGCGCGACGACGCCACCGACCGGCTCGTCGCGTTCGCCGAGACCGTGAGCGGGAGCGGCACGAAGCGCACGGTGGACCTGTCCTGGCGCGAGGCGCCGGTCGAGGAGCGCCTGGCGCACGCGCTCGTGCACGGCATCGTCGACTTCATCGAGCCCGACACGGAGGAGGCCCGGGCGCGGGCGGCCCGCCCCCTCGACGTGATCGAGGGACCGCTCATGGACGGCATGAAGATCGTCGGTGATCTCTTCGGATCCGGGAAGATGTTCCTGCCGCAGGTGGTCAAGAGCGCCCGGGTGATGAAGCGCTCGGTCGCCTACCTGGAACCGTTCATGGAGGCCGAGAAGCAGCAGGCGCTGCTGGCCGGCACCGGCCGTGGCAACCGTGGCAACGGCACGGTGGTGCTCGCGACCGTCAAGGGCGACGTGCACGACATCGGCAAGAACATCGTGGGTGTGGTCCTCGGCTGCAACAACTACGAGGTCATCGACCTGGGGGTCATGGTCCCCGCCACGGTCATCCTCGACACGGCAGTGGCGGAGGGCGCCGACGCGATCGGCCTGTCCGGCCTGATCACTCCGTCCCTGGACGAGATGGTCACGGTCGCCACCGAGATGCAGCGCCGCGGGCTGAAGTTGCCCCTGCTGATCGGCGGCGCCACCACCTCGCGCCAGCACACCGCCGTCCGCATCGCCCCCGCCTACGACGCCACCACCGTCCACGTGCTGGACGCCTCCCGCGTCGTCGGCGTGGTCTCGGACCTGCTCGACGCCGACCGGGCCGGGGAGCTCGCCGTGCGTAACCGGGCGGAGCAGAAGCTCCTGCGTGAGCAGCACGAGAACCGCCAGCAGCGCCCGCTGCTCCCCCTCGCGCAGGCCCGGGCGAACCGCGAGCAGGTCACGTTCGACGACCTGCCCGTCCCCGCCTTCACCGGCGTCCGCGTCGTCACCCCGGACCTCAGCGCGCTGCGCGCGATGATCGACTGGCAGTTCTTCTTCCTTGCCTGGGAGCTGAAGGGCAAGTTCCCGGCGATCCTGGACCAGCCGGTGGCCCGCGAGCTGTACGACGAGGCGAACGTCCTACTCGATCAGATCATTGCGGACGGTAGCCTTCAGGCCCGCGGGGCCTACGGCTTCTGGCCCGCCGTCGCGGAGGACGACGACATCCTGATCGATCTGATCGATCTGATCGATCTGATCGACGTCGGCGCGGTGAACAGCGACGGCACGTCGGGTCCGGGTGCCACGTCGGGTCAGGGTGCCACGGGGCGGCTGCGCCTGCCGATGCTGCGCCAGCAGACGGCCAAGCCCGCGGGGCGGCCGAACCGCAGCCTCGCCGACTACCTGGCCCCGGCCGGGGACCACATCGGCGGGTTCGCCGTGGCCGTCCACGGCGCCGACACGCTCGCGGCCGGCTTCGAGGCTCGGCAGGACGACTACCGGGCGATCATGGTGAAGGCCCTGGCCGACCGGCTCGCCGAGGCGTTTGCCGAGTATGTCCACCTTGAGGCGCGACGCGCCTGGTTCGAGCCGGACGCCGAGCCGTCGCTGGAGGATCTGCACGCCGAGCGCTTCCGCGGCATTCGTCCCGCCTTCGGCTACCCGGCGAGCCCCGACCACAGCGAGAAGCAGGCGCTGTTCGACCTGCTGGACGCCGGGCG
>NZ_CDWTMO010000207.1:0-6163 GCF_977946435.1 Frankia sp. CgKIO3
CCTATCCTGGTGCCGTGCCTGCCTATGACTACCGCTGCCGGGTATGTGACGCATCGTTCGAGGTCCGCCGCAGCATGCACGAGTCCGTGCCGGACAGCGCGGTGAGCTGCCTCTCCGGACACACCGAGACCTCGCGGATCTTCTCTGCGATCGCCGTCAGCCGCGGCTCGGCCACGCCGGCTCCGGCCACGGCCGCGCCGTCCGCCGGCGGGGGCGCGTGCTGCGGCGGTGGCTGCTGCGGCTGACGCCACCGTTCGCCCTGACGCCACCGTTCATCCGGGGTGGCTCACCCGCGGTGGCGATGGATGCCCGCGGCCTGCGATTTCGTCGGCCCACGCGCCGCCCGGGTCCGCGGGCCGACATCCACCTGACGGTCCCGCTGGCCGCCGCACGCGGCGGCCCGGTCCTCCACCAGCCGCCGTCGCAACAGCCGCAGGGTATCTTCCCGCTCGGTCTGATCCAGACCGGCGACGAGGGTCTGCAGCAGATCACCTGATCCGGGTCGTTGGTCGCCATAGCCGAACCCACTCGTACCCATGGGCGTGTCCTACCCAGGCCACCGGCGTGTCACGCAGTCCCGGGCCCACGGGAACAAGGCGCCGGGCCACCGTCGTCTCCGCCACGCCTCCCGCACCCCCCGCAGCCGAGCGCGGACGACCCGGCGATCGATGGCCCGCGGGCCGAGCACCATGATCCATACGATGCCCAGCGCCCACAAGCCGGCGAGGGCACCGAAGGCAAAAACGTTGAAGGCTCCGATCATCGCGAAGCCGACGAGCAGCAGAACGCTCGCGGCGAGCCCGCCACTCACGGGTGTTTCTATACCCCGCCGGCTACGGCGTCATACCGACTACTTCATGATGTTGGTCATATTACGGGTCATCGGACGGATTCAGTGGCGCCGTGACTCCACGTGGGGAGGGCCGGGTCGCAGTACCCGCCACAGCGCGCCCAACGAGGTGAACTGGATGTCGGGCGGCGCACCGGCGACCTCGTCAACCACCCGGTCCGGGGCGTGCTGATGATGTAGATGATCCATGATCTCGTCACGATTGGCGGGGAAGACCGCCCGGCCGAGCCAGCGGGCGAGCTCGGAGCGTTCCTCGACGTCCACCGGCGTCATCCCGGCCGGCGCACCGACCCGCGACCCAGCGGCATCCAGGTTCTGCGGGCCACCGGTCGCTTCCTCGGGGAACGGTTCAGCGGAGCGCCATTCCTCCGCCCGCGTGTCCCGCCCGGCCCGCACGAGCCCCTCGACCTCGTGCGCCATGATGTCGTCGCGCACAGGGCCGTGCTTGGTGCTTCCGCGATCCACTGCCATGTTCTCGTTCCTTTCCGCTGTTTCAGTGGTGCGCGCTGACGGACGAAGCAAACCCGCGATCAGGCCACCCGGCATCTCCGGCCAGCAGATGTTCACGGCCAGCGATGGGCGGGAACACCGGCATCCATGGTGCGGATACCCCACAACGTGTTGGTCGGACCCGCCGAACGCCTGGAGCGGGCCGAAGCTCTCGACCCGATGGCAGTAAAGATCCGTGACATGGTCCGCCGCTCCCTGCACGACGGCGCCATCCGGGACACCCTGCACGGCGTGCCGCTCGGCCACCCGCTGCATCCGGCGCTCGCCCAGCTCCCCATCGGAACCTGGATCTCCGCGGGGATCGTGGACCTGCTCGCGGGACGTCACGAGGAGTCCGAACGGGCGGCCCGGGTGCTGATCGCCACGGGGTTGCTCGCGGCGGTCTCGGCCGCCGCCGCCGGCCTCACCGACTACTCTGAGCTGCATGAGCGCCAGCTGCGGGTCGGGGTGGCGCACGCCGCGACGAACAGTCTGGCGGCCTGCTGCTACGCCGCCTCGCTCGGCATCCGGTCGCGTGGCAACAGCCGCCTCGGCCGTCGTCTCGCGCTGCTCGGCCTCGCCGCGGCCAGCACGTCGGCCTACCTCGGCGGTCATCTGGCCTACCGGCAGGCGTCGGGGGTCAACCACGCCGAGGAGGTACCCCACCTGCTGCCGCCCGGTTGGCATCCGCTCGCCCTTCTGGACGAACTGGCGGACGGCCGACCCGAGGTGCGGCTGTTGCGGGATGTGCCGGTCGTCCTCCTCCGGAAAGGAGACCACGTCGACGTACTGGCCGGCCGGTGCAGCCACCTGTCCGGACCACTGCACAAGGGAGAGATCATCCGAAGAGACGGCTTCACCTGCCTGCGCTGCCCCTGGCACGGCAGCACCTTCCGGGTGGCGGACGGCGCGGTGGTGCATGGTCCCGCGACCGCGCCCCAGCCGCGGTTCGATGTGTGGATCTCCGATGGTGAGGTCCGGGTACGGCTACCCGGGGCGGGATAGCTACCGCGGGATAGCTAACTGGGGCGGGATAGCGTCGAGGGGCTGTCCGCCGCGGAGCGGGGCGTCCCGGCTGCCGGGACGCCGTCCGGGACGCCGTCCGGGCTGGCGGCGCCAGCCGAGCGCTGTAGGCCCGCGCGGTCCGGGCCCGGGCGCCCGGTGGTGGCCATCTCGCCCACCCCGTAGAGCGCATAGGCTTTCCGGATCACCGGCCGGGCCACGTTGCGGACCGGCACCCCACCGGCCGTCGTCCCGTGCTCCGAACCGGCATGGGCGTGACCGTGCAGCGCAAGGCAGGCGGCTCCCGCGTCCACCGCCTCGGCAAGGTGGTAGCTGTCGAGAAACGGGAAGATCTCGGTTCGCTCGCCGATGAGCGTGTCTGGTACCGGGGCATAGTGCATCAAAGCTACGCGGACTTCGCAATCCAGACTTTCCAGCGCGCCACGCAGCCGGGATCCGGCGTCCTTCGTGTGCCGGATGAAAGCCTTCATCAGTGGTTCGCCGAAGTCGCTTCCGCTGGCCCCGGCGAACCCCCGCCGAATCCCTTGACGCCGGCGATTCCGAGACGGCGGCCGTCGATGTCGAGGACCGTGCCGCAGCCTTCGAGGACGGTCACGCCAGCGTCGGTCAGCATTTCGGTGATTTCGTTCTCGGCACCGCCGTGGTAGTCGTGATTACCCAGGACGGCGACGACGGGCACCCCGGCGTCCGCCACCTCGGCCGCGACGATCTCGGCCTCGGCCGGCAGCCCCCGCTGAGTGAGATCACCGGCCAGCAGCAGCACGTCCGCCCGACCGGCAAGTCCACGCAGCAGGGGTGCGAAGGTTCCGCGGCTGTCCACGCCCAGGTGGATGTCGCCGACGGCGGCAATTCTGATCATGAGATGGTCTCCACGTTCGGCGGTGCCTCGGTCGGCATCCCCCGATCCGCGATGGTGACCTCGTTACTCACCAGGCGTCCGGGAAGCGCCTCGGCGAGCACATCCGCGACGGCCCGGCGGCGGGCGTCCGTGGCGACCTCGCCCTCGACCAGGATCTGCTGGCCATCCACCACCACCTCCAGCCCGAGCTCGGCCACCCTCGGATCCTCGGCGAGGCGTTCGTGCAGGTCACCGGCGAGGTACTCATCGGCCTCAGTGAGGTCCAGTACCCCGTACCCGGCGGTGTCGGCGACCCGCTTCGCGGTCCCGGCCTGCTCCGCCCCACCCGCTGGCACCAACGGGCCGTGCGGACGTGAACCCGTGGGGGTGCCCCCGGCCGACGGAGCACCTTCGGCCGACACCGCACGACCGGCGGCCGGGATCAGGTTGAGCCGGGTGGCCACGAGCAGGGCCGCCTCGGCGAAGGGGGAAGTGGCCGTCGCGCGACGCACCTGATCCCAGTCGACCTGCTCCCGCATCGCTCTGATCATCGGTATCACGCGAGCGAGATCACAGTACCGTTCCTCCAGGGCCAGCAGGGTCATCTCAAACCAGTCGGTGGCATCCAGCACGGGCATGCGCACCGAGTCCACCGACATCTCGCTGGACCGCTCCAGCATCTGCTGGGTCACCGCCCGACCCACCGGATGGTGGATGAGATCGACCAGCACCTCGCCGTCAAACACCTTGGTGAGCCAGTCCTCGGGTGAGTCGACCGGGCGCAGGCCGGCGTTCGCGAGCACCTCGACCGCCCGCGGCACGTCGTCCTCGCGCAGCATGAAATCGACGTCGTGGACCGGCTCGGGGCCGCCCCGGGCCCAGCAGGCGTAGCTGCTCCCGAGAGCGAACGGGATGCCCGCCTCCTTCAGGGTCACAGCCACGCGTTTCAGACTCTCCCGTAGGCCTCTGGACGCATCCTCCATACCGCTGCCCGTACCCGCGGGAACCACGCGACGCACCTCGCGTACCCCACCGAAGTCGGGACCTCGCGTACCCCACCGGAGTCGGGCGGCAGGTAGCTGTCGCGATTGCGACACCCCTAAATGACTATCTCAAAGCGGTGACAAGACTACTACAGAAGCATGGGGGTGTCCGGCCATCCGTAGTTATAATTTCACTACATGCCACAAGAGTTACCACTTCGACGCCTGATAGGCACCTGAATCTCACAGCTTGACGACACCGAGCGTCGACATGAGCGATGATGACCTTCGCGGCAAACCTGTCGCCCGCCTACTTCGACACCGGATTGGAAGCGAACCCTGAACACGCGCACACGATCCGACCAGTTGGCCAGGGCCCTCGGAGGGGAAACAGCCGCACCGGAGAACTCCGGCGAACGTCTCCCTGGACAACGCGCCACTGGGCCGGCCACCCTGACCTCGCGGCCGGTCGCCCCGGGCGGCCACGGCGTGGTCGACCTGTCCAGCCATCCCGGCCAGCTGGCCCGCCGGCTCCAGCAGGTGACCTATCAGCTCTGGACCACCACCGTCTCAACCGAGACGACGCCTCCGCAGTTCGTGGTCCTCAACAGCCTGCTCGCTGATCCCGATATTGATCAGCGCACGCTCGGAGAACGAGCCTCCCTGGATCGGTCGACGGTGGCCGATGTGGTGGCGAGGCTCGTGCAGCGTGGGCTCATCCGCCGGGTCCGTGACCCGCGTGATGGCCGGCGCAATGTCCTGCGGCTGACCAAGCGGGGAGAGTCGACCCACGGCCAGGTGGCGGACCGCATCGACCAGATGAACGACAAGCTGCTGGCGCCGCTGTCCGAGGAGGAACAGACCGCCCTGTTGTCGATGTTGGCCCGCATCGTCGACCAGGATAGGCCCTATTAACACAGTGCGGGGTCGCTACTCATCGCCTAAGGTCGATGACGGTCGGCAGTTATACGATCTCACCGGCACCGAGGACGATGCAGCGGCTCCGTCGACGCGGCACAGGACATCACGGTCGCTGCCCCCGCGCTCCCAGCAAACCGCCCTTTGACCTGCCCGCGGTACGACTCACGGTCATCGGGCTCGTCGTTCTCGCGGCCGGCACCTTCGGTATCGCCACCTCGTAGCTGCCCACCGGCCGCGAGACCGCCCGACCCGCACCGCCGTCCACCACGAGCCGCGCTGGACGGCGGGTACCCTCGGCGCGACGCGATGAAGACGACGGGCGGACGATGACGATGAACGGGCAAAGACGACGGGCGGACAAAGACGACGGACGAAGGTCGGACGTAGACCGGTCCGAGGAGGACACCCGTGACACCGCCTGACACCGCGGCCCTGGTGCTCCGGGTCATCGTGGATCTTACCCTGGTCACGCACGGCTACAACCACGTCTTCGGACCGGGCGGGATCAAAGGGACGGCCGGCTGGTTCGAGAGCATGGGGCTGCGGCCGGGCATCGTGCACGCCTGGGCGTCGGGACTGATCGAGATCGCGGCCGGTTTCGGGCTGCTCTTCGGGTTCCTCACCCCGTTCAGCGCAGGTGGGATCATCGGCACCATGGTGGTGGCCGGCGTGACCGCCCATCGCAACAACGGGTTCTTCATCTTCAGGCCGGGCCAGGGCTACGAATACGTCTTGATGATCGCGGTGGTCTGCGCGGCAATCGGCATCCTGGGACCGGGCAAGGCGTCGCTGGACCATGCGATCGGCATCGACCTGGACGGCTGGGCCGGCGGGCTGATCGCGATCGTGCTCGGCGTGGGAGGCGCGGCGCTCCTGCTCGCCACCGCTTGGCGGCCGAACAAGCCGGCTGTGAACGAGCCCGAATCCAGCAGCGTCTGATCGATCCGACCACGACCCGCCATCGTGCTCATCGCCACCACCACTCCTCCCCATCCCCGTAGCCGCCATCACGGTCATCACCGTTGGCCATCCGGCCTCCCCGTCCGTCAGATCGTCGAA
>NZ_CDWTMO010000208.1:0-6061 GCF_977946435.1 Frankia sp. CgKIO3
CCCCGCCCCGCCGGTCCGCGTACAGCCGGTCCTCATACCAACGGTCCTCATACCGACGGGCCGGCGGTGACGGGCAACGCCGCCCGCTCGGGCCCGGTGGCCGGGGCGCCCGGCGCGGCGGCTAGGGCCAGCGCTATCCCGTCGAGGATGTCGCGTTCGCTTGCCACCACCGCCGCGGCGCCCGTTCGCTCGACCAGGGTGCGCAGCACGAGCGCGCCGGCGGCGATAACGTCCACCCGACCCGGGTGCATCACCGGCAGGGCCGCGCGCTGGTCGTGCGTCATCCTCAGCAGCCGGTCCGTGACCTGCGCGACCTGCTCCGCCGCCGTCACGGACAGGTGGATGCGGGCCGGGTCGTACTCGGGGAGATCAGCCGCGAGGGCGGCGACCGTGGTGACGGTCCCCGCGACGCCGACCAGCGTCGCCGCCTCGGTCAGGGGCACGGTGCGGGCGGCGATGTCGAGTGCCGCGTGCACGTCGGCAACGATCGCCGCGGCCTGCGCGCCGGTCGGCGGATCATCGTGCAGGTGCCGCTCCGCCAGCCGCACGCATCCGACGTTCACCGAGCGGGCGGCCCGCACCCCGCTCGCGTCCCCGAGGACGAGTTCGGTCGAGCCGCCGCCGATGTCGGCGAGCAGGATCGGCGTGGCGACCGGGTCGGATCCCGCCGCGCCCGCCCCCGTCGACGCGCCCTCGACCGAACCGGCAAGCGAACCGGCAAGCGAACCGGCTCGGCCGACGAGGTCACCGATGGCGCCACCGAAAGACAGGGCCGCCTCCTCGTCCCCGCTGATCACCTCGGGGTCCACACCGAGGATTGCGCGGACCCCGGCGACGATCTCATGACGGTTGCGCGCGTCGCGGGTCGCGCTCGTGGCGACCATCCGCACCCGTGAGGCTCCCAGCCGCTCGATCTGCTCGGCATAGTCCCGCAGCGCGGTGAAGGTGCGGGCGAGCGCCTCCGGCGCGAGCTCACCGGTCCGGTCGACCCCGACCCCCAGCCGGACGATCTCCATCTGGCGGGTCAGCTCGTACAGGGTCGATCCCTCGACGTCCGCCACCAGCAGACGGATCGAGTTGGTTCCACAGTCGATCGCGGCGACCCGACTCACGGTCTCTCCTCCCCGGTCAAATCCCCTATCGGATCTCTATCGGATCCTCCGTCGGGTCCCCTATCGGATCCCCCTGTCGAACGACTGCCGGTCGGTCCGTCGCCCGCCGGCCCGCCGCCTGAGGCGGGTCCGGGCTGCGGGCCTCGTCGACGCCCGGACATCGGCCACCGGCCACGCACGGCCCCCGCCGCCCCCAGTCGGGAACAGCCGCAAGGGCCTCATCACCGAACGGATTGACTCCCGGACCCATGGCGAGACTGTGCGCTACGAGGACGTGCAGGCACTTGACCCGATCGGGCATGCCACCCGCGCTCGGGGCCGCGGGCAGCACCTCGTGCGCGTCGCGCCGGGCGAGGTAGTCCCGGTGGGCGGCGGCGTAGGCGGCGGCGAGCCGCGAATCCTCCGCCAGCCGGGCTGTCATCTCGCGCATCACCCCGGCCCCCTCCAGCCGCGAGATCGCCGACGCGGCCCGGGGGCAGGTGAGGTAGTACAGGGTCGGGAAGGGGGTGCCGCCGGCAAGCCGCGGTGCGGTCTCGACCACGTCGGGAAGACCGCACGAGCAGCGATGAGCCACCGCGAGGACGGCTCGCGGCTCGCGGGAGAGCTGACAGCGCACAATCTCGAGATCCTCGGCCGTCACCGCCGGTAGCATGCTCGCCCCCTCACCATCATCACCGTCCGCCAGGACCGTTCCTTCGCCCTTCGCCGCACCGGGGCCGGGGCTCCCGCCCCGTGACCGCTACGGCGTCGAGATCTCCGACCAGAGCCGGGCGTACCAGGCCGAACCCCCGGACGACCCGCCGCGGGTCTCGTCGCCGTCCTTGGTGGGTGCCGGTTTGATCGGCATCAGGTACGCCCGTTCACCGGGCTTGACGTAATGCAGCCGACGGCGCGCCTCGTCCTCGACCCAGGCCTGGTCGTCGTAGCGCTCGACCGTCGCCCGCAGCTCATGGACCCTCGCCTGGGCTTGCGCGTTGGTCCGGCTCAGCTCGGAGAGCTTGGCCTGCTGCTGCAGGTACAGCCGCAGCGGATAAGCGAGGGTCAGGACCAGCACGCAGATCACGACGGCGAGCAGGGTCGCCCTCGTGGTCAGCGCGGTGTTCCGCGGCGGCATGGGATCAGCCGGCCTGCCCGTGGCGGGGGAACGCAGCGGCGCCCGCGTACCGGGCCGCGTCGTCGAGTTCCTCCTCGATGCGCAGCAGCTGGTTGTACTTCGCGACCCGCTCCGAGCGCGCCGGGGCGCCAGTCTTGATCTGACCGCAGTCGACCGCGACGGCGAGGTCGGCGATGGTGGTGTCCTCGGTCTCGCCGGACCGGTGGGACATCATCGCCCGGTAGCCGCTACGGTGGGCCAGGTTCACCGCGTCAAGCGTCTCGGTCAGCGTGCCGATCTGGTTCACCTTCACCAGCAGGGCGTTCGCGGCCTTCAAGGCGATCCCGCGGGCCAGCCGCTCCGGGTTGGTCACGAACAGGTCGTCCCCGACGAGCTGCACCTTGCCACCGAGCCGCTCGGTGAGCGCCACCCAGCCGTCCCAGTCATCCTCGGCCAGCGGGTCCTCGATGGAGACGATCGGGTATGCGGAGACGAGCTCGGCATAGTAGTCGATCAGGTACTCGGCGCTACGCGAGTTGCCCTCGAAGGCGTACGACCCGTCCGCGTAGAACTCGGTGGAGGCGACGTCCAACGCCAGGGCGATGTCCGTCCCCAGGGCGAAGCCGGCCTTGTCGATCCCCTCGGCGATGAGGTCGAGAGCCTCGCGGTTGGTGGGCAGGCTCGGCGCGCAGCCGCCCTCGTCGCCCACGCCGGTCGCCAAGCCCCGCGCCTTCAGCACGCTCTTGAGCGCATGGTAAACTTCCGCACCCCAGCGCAGCGACTCGGCGAAGGTGCTCGCGCCGATCGGAGCAATCATGAACTCCTGGATATCGACGTTGGTGTCGGCGTGGGCACCACCGTTGAGGATGTTCATCATCGGCACCGGGAGCAGGTGCGCGGTCGGGCCTCCCAGGTACCGGAACAGCGGCAGGCCACTCGACGACGCCGCCGCCTTGGCCACCGCCAGGCTGACCCCGAGCAGGGCGTTGGCGCCGAGGGCCGACTTGCCCGGGGTGCCGTCGAGGTCAATGAGCGTCGCGTCGAGAAGACGCTGCTCGGTGGCCTCCAACTCCATAATCGCCGGACCGATCCGGTCGATTACCGCGGCCACGGCCTTGGTCACGCCCTTGCCGCCGTAGCGGTTGTCCCCGTCGCGCAGCTCGACAGCCTCGAAGGCGCCGGTGCTCGCCCCGCTGGGCACCGCGGCGCGGCCCAGCGTGCCGTCCTCCAGAACGACCTCGACCTCGACGGTGGGGTTGCCGCGCGAGTCAAGGATCTCGCGGGCTCCGACGGCCTCGATGGACGGCACGGCTTCGACCTCCGGTATGCGCTCTGACACGGAACGATGACGCGGTGGCAGCAGCGGACCGCCACGAGCCGGTGACCGGAAGCCACCACACCGCGGCAGGCCACCGGGGCAGACCCTGATGGCCTGCCGCGGATCGCAGCGCGGGACGAGCGGTGCCGTCCGGACGAAACCGGTCGCTGCGAGACTACCGTCGCCCCACGGCGACGCGACGCCGGTCCCGGCCCGGCGCGGCGCGTCCATTCACCCGCGGCGCGTCCATTCACCGGCCACCCGACGGTCATTCCACCGCCTGCCTGGCCGTCGGGCACCCGGACGTCGATCCTCCCGCGGACGGCGGTGTCACGCATCCCACAGGCCGGCGAGTTCGTTGTGGGCCACCGGTGCGGACCGGCTAACCGATCCGCCCGATCGGCGGCATGACCAGCGGACCGGCCGAGGGCAGACCGAGCCGCGCCGCCAGCGGTGCCAGCGCCCCCCAGCCCGGGACGAAGCCGGCACCGGGACCGGGGCCGAGCAGGCCCAGGGCGGACCCGGCCACCGACCCGGCCACGGACGCGGCGGCCCCGCGGTCCTCGCTGGACTTCGGCGACCGGACCCGTTCCAGCACCGACGGCTTGGGCGTCAGCCGCACCCGCGGGGTCTCACCGGCCGGCAGACCGGCGCGCGACCAGGCAAGTTCGATCGCCTGCGCCAACCCGCCGAGGACGTCCACCAAGCCGTGCGCATGGGCGTCCGCGCCGGTCCACACCCGGCCGCGGGCCAGCTGGTGCGCCTGGTCCCGGGACAGTCCGCGAGCGGTCGCTACCTTGTCGACGAAGTCGGCGTAGACCCGGTCCAGGAACTCCTCCAGCTTCTCCCGCTCCCCCGGGGTGAAGGGCCGCCGCGGCGACATCATCAGCGCATGCTCACCCTCCGCGACGGCACCGAAGCTCACTCCCACCTTGTCGAGCAGGCCGCTGATCACCTGCTTGCCGGCGAACACCCCGATCGAGCCGGTCAGCGTGCCGGGGTTCGCCACGATCGCATCGGATCCCAGGGCGACGAAGTAGCCACCAGAGGCCGCCACGTCACCCATCGAGACGATCAGCGGCCGACCGCTGGCCCGGAACCGCTCGGCCTCCCGGCGGACCAGGTCGGATGCGACGTAGGAACCCCCAGGGCTGCTCACCCGGAACACCGCCGCCGCCACCGCGGGATCACGCGCGGCGGAGCGGAAGGCCGCCGCGGTGGCCTCCGCGGCGAGCACCGGCCCGGAGAACGGACCCGGGGCACCGTGTCCGAGGACGACCGGCCCGGTCCCGTGGATGAGCGCGATGACCGCCTTCTTCGGGTCGCGATGCGGCGCCGTCACGGAGGGGGCCAGCGCACTCGTCCCGATGCCCGCGGCCTCGTCCGGGTGGAGGTGAGCCTCCCCGGCGCCGTCGGGACGGGAGCCGTCCCGATCATCGGGAGCCTCGCGGAAGAAGAAAGCCGCCGGGCCGCCGGCCGCCAGCGCCGCTACACGGCGCGCCGGGAACTTCTCCCACCGCTCGACGGACCGCCGGTAGGCGGAGGCGTACATCAGAACCGGCTCCGCGCCGGGCCCGCGGCGCGCATCGTCCCGGCCCGCGCCCTCCCCATCATCCTCGAATCCGGCCAACGGCCCCCGCGTCACCCGTTCCCGTGCCGCCGCGTACACCTCGTCGCGGTAGCCGAGACGGTCGACGAGACCGGTGTCGAGCGCGACGGACCCGGCCAGCGGTCCGAGATCGATCAGACGCCGGACCCGGTCGGTGGACAGCCCGCGTCCCTCGGCGATGCCGGCCACGATCTGGTCGGAGCTGGACTCGATGATCCGGCTGACCGCCTCCAGGTGCGCCGGGGTGAAGTCCCGCTCCACCAGCGTGTTGACGGCGTTCTTGTACTCGTACCGCTGGCCGATCTCGACGGAGATGCCGAGCCGGTCGAGCGCTCCTCGCAGGAACGGCGCCTCCATCCCGAGACCGGTCAGGCCGCAGTCACCGGGCGGGGCGAGCCAGATCTCGTCGAACGCGCAGGCCAGATAGTAGGGCGCCGTGCCGCCCCCGAACTCCCCGAAGGTGTCCGCGTAGGCGATGGCGGTGCCACCGGCCGCACGAAACGCGGCGATCGCGGCGCGAATCTCCTGGATACGTGCCAGCGGCATCCCGCAGGCGGCGATGTGCGCAACTACGACGGACACCCGGGGATCCTCGGTCGCGTACCGTAGGCCTTCGACAACATCCCGCAGGGTCGTCCGGCGCCGGGCGAGCGCCAGGGTGATCGGGTCGGTGGGGGCGCCTTCGATCGGGTCGACCGTCAGATCAAGTTCAAGGACGATCGGAGCCGTCCGCCGCGCCGCGATCTGGCGGACGTCGGCCAGCGCCTTACGTGGGATGGCAGCCATGCCCTCAGAGGCTAGTCTTCCCCCACACGGCGCCTTCGGCGCAGTGCGGGGACCCCTGGCACCAGGCGCCGTACGGGGTCTCCGTTCAGTCGCCTCCGGCGACCTCTCTGAGATAACCAACAGACAGCCCACGACGCAATGCC
>NZ_CDWTMO010000209.1:0-6008 GCF_977946435.1 Frankia sp. CgKIO3
CCCCGACGGGCCCGCCCCGGCCACGCTCGCCGAACCCGATGGTCCCGCACGCGGCGGCGTCGTCGTCCTCCACGAGGCGTTCGGCCTCACCGAGCACATCACCGATGTCTGCTCGAGGTTCGCGCGCGGGGGGTGGCGGGCAATCGCCCCCGGCCTGTTCCACCGCGCGGGCTCGCCCGTCTTCGACTACGACGATCTCGCCTCCGCAGTGAAGATCATTCATAAGCTCAACGGCACCGACCTCCTCGCCGACATCGACGCCGCGCTGGTCGTCCTCGCCGAGGAGGGAACCGCCATCGACCGCTGCGCCGTCGTGGGCTTCTGCTTCGGCGGGAGCATCGCCTTCCAGGCGGCGGTGGCCCGGCCGTTCGGCGCCGCGACCACCTTCTACGGTGGCGGGATCACCATGCGCCGCTTCGGGGAACCCGCCCAGCTGGATCTCGCCGGCCGCCTGCAGGCACCGTGGCTCGGTCTGTACGGCGACCAGGATCCGAGCATCCCCACTTCGGAGGTGGAGGACCTGCGGGCGGCGACACAGAAGGCGTCTGTGCCCACCGAGATCGTCCGTTACCCACAGGCTGGGCATGGCTTCCACAACGACGCCCGCGCCGCCGCCTACCACGGCCCGTCGGCGAAGGACGCCTGGTCACGCATGCTGACCTGGTTCGACTCGCATGTTCCCGGCTGAGCCCACCCCGCCGACCGTGGCGCCGGCCGGTCCAGCACCATGGTCGGTCCAGCACCGTCAGTCCGGGGCGCGACCGCGGTGCAGCGCCACCACGCCGCCGGTGAGGTTGCGCCAGCCGACCCGGAACCAGCCTGCTTCCCGCAGCAGGCCGGCCAGCTCCGCCTGGGCGGGCCAGGCCCGGATCGACTCGGCGAGATAGACGTACGAGTCCGGGCTGTTGCTCACCGCGCGGGCCACGGCTGGCAGGGCCCGCATCAGGTACTCGACGTAGACCGTCCGCCAAGGCGCCCAGACCGGGCGGCTGAACTCGCACACCACGAACATCCCGCCCGGACGGGTCACCCGGCGCAGCTCGGTGAGGCAGCCGAGCGTGTCGGCGACGTTGCGCAGACCGAACGAGATCGTCGTCCGGTCGAAGGTCTCGTCCCGGAACGGCAGCCGCAGCCCGTCCCCGGCGGTCAGCAGGATCCGCCCGGCATCCCCCGGCAACGGCCGCGACGCCAGCCGACGCTGCCCGGCCCGCAGCATCCCCAGGGAGAAGTCGCAGGCCACCACGTCGGTCCCGGCGAGCGCGAAGGCTCGTGACGAGGTCGCCGTCCCGGCGGCGAGGTCGAGGACCCGAAGGCCCGGCCGCAGGTCCAGCGCGTCCGCCGCGGCGCGCCGCCAGGTCCGGTCGAGCCCGCCGGTGAGCACGGTGTTGGTCAGGTCGTACCGGTTGGCCACCCCGTCGAACATCGACGCGACGTCCCGCGGACGTTTGTCGAGTCCCGCTCTGCTCACCATGCCCCTTCCCCGCCGCCGAACCGCGCCGAGGCCGCCGCCGAGGCGTCGCGGGCGGCCCTCTCGACGGTGTCCCAATCGGTGCTCTCGCCGATCCGCCGCAGCCGCGCGCGGGTCGGCTCGTCGCACAGCGCGCCCGCGACCCCGGCGGTGTACAGGTCGCGGGCCCGGGCACCGAGCCCCGCCGCGACCGCGTGCTCCGTCTCCAGATCGGTGCCGAACATAGCGGGATCGTCGGTGGCGAGCGAGCACGCGACCCCGGCCCGCAGCAGCGCCGCCAGAGGATGATCGTCGAGGGACGCCACCGACCGGGTCCGCAGGTTGGACACCGGGCAGACGTCCAGCACGATCCCCTGATCGACCAGCCGTCGCATCAGCTCGGGGTCCTCGGCGGCCCGGATCCCATGCCGGATCCGCCTAGCTCCCAGCGCGTCGAGCACGCTCCGCACGGACACCGGGCCCGCTGTCTCCCCCGCGTGCGGGACCGCGGCGAGCCCGCCGTCGGCGGCCAGGGCGAACGCTGGCGCGAACGGCTCGGGGGGATGACCGACCTCCGGTCCGCCGAGCCCGATGCCGACGACACCGCGATCGGCGAACCGCACCGCCCACCGCGCCACCTCCATCGCGGCCTCGACTGGCAGCACCCGTTCGATGTCCGGGGTGAGGCGCACCTCGACGCCGTAGCGCTCCCTGGCCTCGATCGCCCCGTCGGCGTAACCGTGGAAGATCTCCTCGACGCGGACCCCCCGATGGACCCGGAACCAGGGCGAGAAGATGCCCTCCAGGTAGACAGCGCCCGCCCGGGCCGCCTCGGCGGCGTAGTCGACGACCACCTGGCGGAAGTCGGCCTCCATCCGCATCACGTGGGTGGTGAGGATCCAGGCCTTCAGGAAGTGGTCGAAGTCGCGGAAGCGGTAAAGGTCCGCGAGGCCATCGACCGTGCGGGCGGGCAGCGCCTCGGAGTTGCGGCGCGCCATCTCCAGCAGGGTGGCGGGACGGACCGTGCCCTCCAGATGGACGTGGAGTTCGATCTTCGGCCCGGTCGGGGACGGAACCGCGAATCCGGAGGAGTCACTCACCCGGTCACTGTATGGTGCTCCCGGCTACGCGGAGATAAGCGGCAGCGCGGTGGAGGAGAAGTGCGAGGCCACCCGGTCGTCGACCGGGTCCTGCGCCGGGTCGCGGTGCACGACGAGGTGCCGGTAGCGGGTGTCGCGCTGCGCGGGAATGCGGTCGGCCGCGCGGATCAGGGAGATCAGCTCCGCCCGGTTGGTGCGATGGCGCGCCCCGGCGGAGGAGACGACGTTCTCCTCCAGCATCACCGAGCCGAGGTCGTCGGCGCCCATGTGCAGGGTAAGCTGGCCGACCTCCTTGCCGGTGGTCAGCCAGGAGCCCTGCAGATGCGTGATGTTGTCGAAGAACAGCCGCGCGACCGCGACGAGGCGGAGGTACTCCAGGGTCGTCGCCTGGGTGCGCCCGCCGAGATGGTTGTTCTCCGGCTGGTAGGTCCAGGGGATGAACGAACGGAACCCGCCGGTCCGGTCCTGGACGTCCCGGATCATCGTCAGGTGTTCGATGCGCTCGGCGTCCGTCTCCCCCGTGCCCATCATGAAGGTGGCGGTGGATTCCAGGCCGAGGTTGTGAGCGGTCTCCATCACGGACAGCCAGGCGTGACCGGGCTCCTTCAGCGGAGCGATCGCCTGCCGGGGCCGTTCGGTGAGGATCTCCGCTCCCGCGCCCGCGAAGCTGTCCAGGCCCGCGTCCCGCAGCCGGGTAATGACCTCGGGAAAGGTCAGCTCGGACGTCCGGGCGATGTGCACAACCTCGCTGGCGCCCAGCGAGTGCAATGCCAACTGGGGATATGCCTTCTTGATGGCGGCAAAGGTGCGCTCATACCACTCGATGCCGAAGTCGGGATGGTGCCCGCCCTGCAGCATGATCTGCGTGGCGCCGAGCTCGACCGCCTCCCCACACTTGGCGACGATATCCTCGACGTCGCGGACCCAGCCCTCGGCATGCTTCGGAGCGCGGTAGAAGGCGCAAAACCGGCAGGCGGTCACGCAGACATTCGTGTAGTTGATGTTCCGGTCGATGATGTACGTCGCGATGCCATCGGGGAAACGGCGCCGACGGACCGTGTCCGCCGCACCGCCGAGCGCGTGCAGCGGCGCCCTCGTGTAGAGGAGCAGCGCCTCCTCCGCCGAGATACGCCCGCCGGCTGCGGCCCGGTCCAGCACGGACCGGATCTCACCATCGCCCTGACCCACCGGAATCTCGCCATCGACATCCATACGGCCCTCCCCGCGTAGCGCCTTCGGCGCGACGCGGGGACCCCTGGCATCGGGCACCGTACGGGGTCTCCGTCGAATCACCTTCGGCGATCCTCCCAGGGTAGCCATCGGGGCCATCGGCGCGACGCGGGGGATGAACGGTCAGTGTCCGGATCGCGTCCCCGGGTCCGCCGGGCTGGAGCCACCGTGGGTGGCGTCAGTGTAGCCACCGGTCGAGGAACCGGCGGTCGAGGAGCCGGCCGGGCTGGCGGGACCGGCGTCGTGGTGACCGTGGCCGCGGCTGGTGATCTTCGCCTGGAGCTGCTTGATCTTGGCTCGGTTCTCCGGCCGGTTGGCCGCAGCCTTGGCCTTGTTGACCATCTCCTTGGTCTTCGGGCTGTGCAGGAAATCCGTGATCTTGTTCGAGAAACTGGCTATAATAACGGTGTACCTATCCGGGCAGGGGTTTACGCCTGCCGGTCATCCGTTCGACGACCCGCCCGAGGAGCCGCCGAACGTGTCCCTCACCCGGTTCCACAGACTGTCGAGCTGGTCACGGGTGTCGTCCTTGACCGACGTGACGACCTTGTCCCACAACCGCTGGCGCTGTTCGTCGACCATCAAGGCGATCTGGTCCGCCGCGTAGAGCAGCAGCAGGACGACAAGGACGAACAGAATCGTGCGCTTGAAAGGGATCCGCAGCCGGAACCGACGCCGGGGACGCGGTCGCGGCGCCGGTTCAGCGTAGGGAGCCGGCGCGCGTCCGCGCCGGTCCGGGCGTGCCTCGGCCACCCACGGGGCCGGGGCCGGCCGTGGCTCCGGCGAGAGCGCACCGCGCCCCCTGACAGGCTCGGGACCCGCGGGCACCGACGGGGGCCACTGGCTGGGCCACGGGGCGGGGCCGTGCCGGCGCCTGGGGGGACGGTGCCGCCTCCGCGGCACGGCCCGGCGTAGGGCCGACCCGCGTAGGGCTGGTCCGGGTAGGGCTGACCGGCCGGCGGAGAATCCGCCCGGGGCTGGCCGCCGTGCATCGGGCGGGCGTCCGGTGCCGGCGGCGGATGGCCCCTCTCGCCGGAATCGTCGAAACCCGATCGGTGGCCGTTCCCGTCGGCCTCATCGTCGTACTGGACGAATCCGCCGCGGCGCGGTCGGCGGCCGGTGGCGGTGCCAGCGCGGGTGGCGGCATGGGCGGACCGGCCGGCGGGGGCATGTCGCGGGCTGAGTCGTTCCACCAACGATCGCCGCCGAGGGGCCGGGACTCATTCTCCCACCAGCGCCGCTGTTCATACGGGGTCGCAACGTGGGTCGGATCCGGTCGACCGGCCCCGTCGGCCCCGTCGGCCGCAACCGCCCCAGCCGCGGCGGCACTGCGTCCCCGTGGCCAGGTCCCGTCGAGCAGGGCGGTCGCGGCGTCTCGCGCGTCACCGGCCCGGCCGCGCTCGCCGAGCAGGGTGAGCAGCAGGTTCTCGGTGGAGGGCCGGTCCCGGGGGTCGCGGGCGAGCGCGGACCGGACGATCGACGTGAGATCAGGCGGCATGGCCCGCAGGTCCGGCTGACCCGTCAGGATCTTCTCCGACATCTCCAGGTAGGTGCCGTGGCCGTAGGGGTGACCGCCGCTGGCCGCGTAACCGATCAGCAGTCCCCAGGCGAAGACGTCGACCGCCGGGCCGAGCGCGGCGCCCTCCATCTGCTCGGGCGCCATCCAGCCGACCAAGCCGAGGACCAGACCCGTCTGGGTGCGGCCCTTTGTCATGTCGAGCGCGCGGGCGATCCCGAAATCGATGACCCGGGGGCCGGAGTACGACAGCATGACGTTGCTCGGTTTGAGATCCCGGTGGACGATGCCGGCCCGGTGGATGGCGGTGAGCGCAGACGCCACGCCGACCGCCACGCCCTGCAGTGTCGACAGCGGCAGCGGACCGGACTCGGTGACGGCCTGATCAAGCCGGACGCCGTCGATGTACTCCGTGACCAGATAAGGACGACGCGCGTCGGGATCGGCATCGAGGACCTGGGCGGTGCAGAAGGGCGCGACCCGCCGAGCGGCCGCCACCTCGTCCCGGAAACGTGCCCGGAACTCCGGGTCGACGGCGAGGTCCGACCTGATCACCTTGATCGCAACGAACTTCTCGGCTGCGTCCTGGGCGAGGAACACCGTTCCCATCCCACCCGCGCCCAGCCGACCGACGACCTGGTAAACACCGATCGTGGTCGGATCATCGGGATGCGGCGCCTCGGCCGGATATCCGCCACTAGGCTTGTCTTCCGCA
>NZ_CDWTMO010000210.1:0-6008 GCF_977946435.1 Frankia sp. CgKIO3
GGCGGAGAAGGAATACGGGCGACGCTACTTCCTCGACCTCACGTCAACCTTCGCCGGCGAATCGATGGTGCAGGTCTGGTGGGGACGTAGCCTGCTCGGCCAGCTGCCACCGATCGCGCTCGCGGCTCGACCGGAGCACGGACCGCGGGTGGTTCTTCTCGGCGGTCGTGCCTGGAAGGTGAATCATGTCGACTGGCGGAGAAGACGAGTCCAGGTCGAACCGAGCCACTACCCAGGCCGGTCCCGGCGGGCCGCCGACGCGTTGGACAAGCTCGGCGCACAGCATTCCTTTGTCACTTTCAGTGACGAGCCGGGCGAACGCACCTACCTCACCCGCGACACCGAGAAGCGGCCGATCTGGTGGACATTTGCCGGGTTCGCGGCCAATTCGGCCCTCGCCTCGGGGCTCGGCGAGCTGGTTGACGCTGACGCGCCGGTCGGCGATCTCAGGCTGCGGCTTTGCCCGCACGTCAACTCCGCCGCGCTACGGACAATGCTCGATGTTCGATGTTACGACCTCGTTGACGTTCTTCCGGCCATCGATGTCGAGGCTGCCGATGGGCTCAAGTTCTCCGCGGCGATTCCCCTCGAACTCGCGATCGAGACGCTAGCCGCACGCCTCACCGATCCATCCGCCGTCCACGCGACGCTGAAGGCAATCATCCGGGAAGAGGCTGCGCCTCCGTCTGGGGGATAGTAGATGCCGGGGTTGCCGTGAGGTCAACGTTCGGGCGTAGCCAAGATCTTGAACAGCATGGTGTTGGCGGTGGTGAGCGTCTGGACGTCGACCCGGCGCAGGCATTCACCCAGGGCGGCCTTGGCCACGAACGTGACCAGGCCCATCACGGCTCACTGCCCCTCCCCCAGGTCGACGCAGAACCCCTCGTCGGTGGCGTGCTCCACGACCAGGGCGACCAGCACGGTCGGCTCGTCGGCGATCTCGTTGTAGACCGTGGAGCTGAGGACCAGCACCGCCTGCGGCGCCGGCCCGATGCCCGCGGTCCAGATCTCACCACGCCGCGGTGGCCTCACCCGGCGGCGTCGGCGAGATTGGGCAGCCCCGACACCGCGAGAGCCCGCTGGTTGGCCTCCCCGAAGGCGAGGGCCGCACCGGCCACCGCCGGGTCGGCCCGCACCCAGGCCCCATGCGCGGCGCAGCGCCGGCGCATGTCCTCGGCGTCAAGCACGCCCTCGACCCAGGCGTTCATCGAGGTGTGCTCGGCCTCGGCGTACCGCTTGACCGCCTCGTAGGCCTCATCCGAGAGCCGGAGCGTGATCGTGCGCGACATGCGCAACATGCTAGCAAGATCTGAATGCTAGCAAGATCTGACAGCAGTATCCGCCACAGCGCGGAACGCATGGTCGCACTATCCGGTCACCAAAATCGACATATTATATGTCCATTCATGTGATTCCGTTGCTCTAACCGGCGGGTCATCTGCCTGGGCGGGACGCGAGCCGTGGAATGTCCGTGGCCCCGACGACGCTGGACTGCGCAGGCATCGTCCTGCCTACCGTGAAGGAGGGTTCACCATGAGGGCCACGCCGTCCTCCCCCGGGTCGTCCACCCCACCGACCGCGGTCCCTTCTACCGCCACACCCCCCTCCGCGGGTCCGCGCCCGCGGCCACAGCCACAGCCGCGGATCGACATTCGCCGGGCGGACGACAGAGCGGCGACGCGCGTCGGCTGGCTCGACTCCCACCATTCCTTCTCGTTCGGCCATCACTACGATCCGTCGAATACCCACCACGGTCTGCTGCTGATGAACAACGACGACACGGTCGCTGCCGGGACCGGGTTCGAGACCCATCCGCACCGGGACATGGAGATCGTCACCTGGGTCCTGCGCGGATCGCTCGTGCACCAGGACTCCACCGGCTACTCCGGCGTCATCTACCCGGGACTCGCGCAGCGGATGAGCGCCGGTCGCGGGATCCTGCACTCGGAGAAGAACGACTCCTGGCGTCTCGACGGCGGCGGGGAGCCGCATGACGAGCCGGTGCATTTCGTCCAGATGTGGGTCGCACCGGACCGCCGGGGCATCGACCCCGGCTACGAGCAGCTGGAGATCGACGACGAGCTGCTACGCGGCGGCCTGGTACCGGTGGCGTCCGGGATGGCCAGGCACCGCGGGCAGAGCGCGATCACGATCAGAAACCGGTTCGCGGCCCTGTGCGCCGCCCGGCTCAGCCCCGGTCGGGACATCAGGCTTCCCGAGGCTCCCTACCTGCACCTGTTCGTGGCGCAGGGCGAGGTGACGCTGGAGGGGACGGGTGTGCTGCGCGCCGGGGACGCGGTCCGGTTCACCGCGACCGGCGGTCAGCGGGTCAGCGCCTCGGCTCCCGCCGAGATCCTGGTCTGGGAGATGCACGCCGATCTGGCCGACCTGGCCGACCTGTCCGACCTATCCGGTCTGGCATGATCGCGCGGCAGCCGAATTGTGGGGAGCCAGGCACGGTCCAGGGACCGCAGACCGTGCTCAGGTCCCCCAAATTCACCGGCCGACGGCCAGCCGGTCCTGATGGGCGAAGAGCTGGTCGTGCATCTCCCAGAACCGCCCGGGCGCCCCGGCGGCCTCCGCAGCCAGCGCCGCGGTAAGCGCGTAGGGATGGACGTCGAACACCGGAGAAGTGCCGGAAGACCAGCCGGGCCTGCCCCTGCGAGGTCTCGGTGAACTCGTACAGGACGGGAGCCGCCCGGGCGCAGTACGGGCATTCGAAGTCGGCATACTCGACGACGACGACCGGGGCGTCGGCCGGCCCGCGGGAATGGCGGAACGGGCCGATCGGCACCGCGGGAGCGGCGGTCCCGGTCAGGGTGGATCCGGCCAGGTCACGATTATGACCACCCCGTCGCGCCCCCACCCGCCACCGTGCCGACGGGGGCGGATCGCCAGTGCCGAGGTGGTGAACAATTGGCAGCATGGGCGACCAGCGAGATCCCGGCAGGCGGGAGCGACCTCGGCCGGACTGGGCGACCACCGGGGCGGCCGATCCGCCGAACCCGGCCGAGCCACCGCCTCCCGCCGGACAGGCACATCCCGCCAGACAGGCACATCCCGCCGAACAGGCACATCCCGCCGCACCACCGCCTCCGGCGGATCCGCCGCGTCCCCTCGATCTCAACGCCGACCTTGGCGAGGGTTTCGGGGTCTGGCGCCTCACCGAGGATGAAGCCCTGCTCGACCTGGTCACCAGCGCCAACATCGCCTGCGGGTTCCACGCCGGTGACCCCGCGACAATGCGGCGGACGTGCGAGCAGGCGGTCCGCCGCGGAGTCCGCATCGGCGCCCAGGTCAGCTACCGCGACCTCGCCGGCTTCGGTCGCCGCCGCATCGACATGGACCCCGACGATCTACGTGACGACGTCCTTTATCAGCTCGGCGCGCTGGACGCCTTCGCCCGGACGGCCGGCGACCGGGTCCGCTACGTCAAGCTGCACGGCGCCCTCTACAACGCCATCGTCACCGACGAGGAGCAGGCGCAGGCCGTCGTCGAGGTCATCCGCTGCTACGACGCGACGCTGCCGGTCCTGGGCCTGCCCGGATCGGCGTGGTTGCGCGGCGCGCGAGCGAGGCCGGCCTGACCGCGGTCGGCGAGGCGTTCGCCGACCACGCCTACACGGCCGCGGGCACTCTGGTCTCCCGGCGCACGGCCGACGCCGTCCTGCACGATCCCGACGTCGTCGTCGCGCGCGGCGTGCGGATGGCGGTCAAGGGCGTGGTCGTCAGCCGGCAGGGCACACCGGTGGACGTCGGCGCCCGCTCTCTCTGCGTGCACGGGGACACGGCGGGCGCGGTCGAGCTGGTCAGACGGCTACGCCAGGCCCTGCTCGACGCGGGTGTCCCCCCTGATCCCGTTCAGCTGAGAGGATCGTGATGCGCATCCTGCCCTGCGGCGACGAGGCACTGCTCGTCGAGGTGGCCGGCCTGGCCGAGGCCGAGGCCCTCTACGCGCGGCTGCGGCGGATCGCCCCGGTCGGGATCATCCAACTGGTTCCCGCGGCGCGGACGGTGCTGGTCGCGTTCGATCCCGCGGCGACCGACGCCGGGCGCCTGAGCGCCGCCCTGCTGCGCGCCGCCGGGGCTCAGCCCGGCACGCCCGGTCCCGCGCCGCAGACCGGCCTCGCGCCGCAGACCGGTCCCGATTCCTCGTCCGGCCCCGGGCCGCAGGCCGGTCCCCCGCTCAACCGGGACGTCGTGACGATACCGGTGCGCTACGACGGCCCCGATCTGGCCGAGGTCGCCCGGCTCAGCGGACTGACTCCGGCGCAGGTCGTGGACCGGCACGTACGTGGCGGGCACCGGGTCACGTTCTGTGGCTTCGCTCCCGGCTTCGCCTACATCGCGGGCCTCGACCCGGCGCTGCGCGTGCCACGCCGGGACAGCCCGCGCACCCGGGTCCCCGCGGGCGCGGTCGCCATCGCCGACGAGTTCAGCGGCGTCTACCCGCGGACCTCGCCCGGCGGATGGCGGCTGATTGGCCATACCGACCTGCGGGTCTTCGATCCCGGCCGGGAGCCGCCCGCCGTGCTGGCCCCGGGCACGCGGGTGCGGTTCATCGCCATCACCATCGCCATCGCCATCACCATCGCCGACGCCATCGCCGACGCCGACGCTGCCCGGTCGGTGTCGTGATCGAAATATCATGATCAAGATTTCATGATCGAAATCGTCGCACCAGACCCGTTCGCCACGGTCCAGGATCTCGGCCGGCCAGGGCTCGCGCACCTGGGCATCACCCGGTCCGGCGCTGCCGACCGTCGCAGTCTGTTGCTGGCGAACCGGCTCGTCGGCAACGTCGCGACCGCGGCGGCGGTCGAGCTCACCTACGGCGGCCTCATCGCACGGTTCACGGATCCGGCGCTGATCGCGCTGACCGGCGCGCCGTGCCCGCTGGAACTCGCCGGTCGCCAGATCAGCATGTACTCCCCGGTGGACGTGCCCGCCGGCGCGCTGCTGCGGATCGGGGCACCCGATCGGGGCCTGCGCACCTACCTCGGAATTCGCGGGGGGATCGGTGTCCCGCCGGTGCTCGGCTCACGATCGAGTGACACCCTCTCCGGGATCGGTCCGCAACCGCTGACCGCCGGTCGGCAGCTGCCGCCGGCGGCCGACAGCGCGGACCCGCCGACCGTCGACCTCGCCCCGCTCGCCCAGTACCCGGACGAACCGACCCTGCGGGTCCTCGCCGGCCCCCGCGACGACTGGTTCACCGCGGACGCGCTGCCCACGCTGTTCTCCGCGTCCTATGAGGTGACGGCACAGAGCGACCGGGTCGACGTGCGGCTCGTCGGACCGGCGCCGGATCACCGCGGAGCTACCCTCGGAGGCCTTCGTCACCGGGGGGATCCAGATCCCCCCGGACGGGCGGCCGGTCCTCTTCCTCGTCGACCATCCGGTCACCAGGGGTTATCCCATGCTGGGCGTCGTTGCGTCCGAGGATCTGCACCTGGCCGCGCAATGCCGGCCCGGCCAGCGCATCCGGTTCCGGCCTTACCACGGCTGGACCACAAGATGACAGGCGAGGAGCGCCACCCGCGAAATTCGTTATCTTTGCTCGTATTGCTCCCGGGGGGGGAAGACCCGAGGAGGCCTTATGGGTTCGGTTCGATTCACGACCGTCATCGCCGCCGCGTCCGTGGCCGCCCTCGCAGCGGCGCTCACCACGGCCTGCCAGGCGTTTCCCGCCAGCAAGGCAGCGTCGGCGACGCCGTCTACGGGAGCCCGGGCCGACCAGGAGATCACGATCGCCGCGACTCCCATCCCGCCGCACCCGTCCGGGGCGGCGCACACGGAGCTTACCGCGGGGCCGTTCGCCCAACCGACCACGCAGCCGCACCCGGAACCGGTCGCGGAGCCGGCGAGGACATCGCCGACGGCGTCGTCCGGCCTGTCCACGGCCACGGCCACGGCCCCGCTACCGCCACGGACCGACGAACCGCCCGCGGGCCTGCCGGACGATGCCCGCCTGCCGGTTCCGGTGCAGGCGCCCCTCGTCGCACCGG
>NZ_CDWTMO010000211.1:0-5841 GCF_977946435.1 Frankia sp. CgKIO3
AGTCCCCCCTAGCCCCCCTAGGCCCTGACGCCCCGGCGCACCAGGTCCGGATGTCGCATTCCCCATGATCGGCGGTACAGGTCCCGGCGGCCGGCGACGCGCGCCAAGGTGACCAAGAGCACGACACCGGCGATCACGTAAGCGTTCGTGAGGAGGATGGTCGGGTCGCGGTGGTGCGGCCAGTTCTGATCGTGGGGCGTGATCCACCAGACGGGGGAGGCCACGAACAACACGTAGCCGGCGAGCGCCGCTCCGACGTACCGGTGTGAGGCTCGGCCGTTGGTGCCGTTGGTGCCGTTGGTGCCGTTGGTGGCGAGCCAGAGCAGCGTCGGCACCGCCCACACCCAGTGGTGACTCCACGAGATCGGCGAGACCAGCAGTCCGGTGACCGCGCAGGCGAGCAGGCCCGCGACGGGCTCCCCGCGCCGGTGCAGCCGCACCGCGAGCGCCAGCCCGGTGACGGCGACGGCGGCCACCATCAGCCGGTGGATCTGGACTACCGACGCGCCGTCTCCCCAGATCCGGGTCATCGCGCCGTACAGCGACTGGTTGCCGGCGTACGTGACCGAGCCGATCCGGCCCGGATCCGCGAACACCCCGCCCCAGTAGGCGCGGGACGCCGCGGGTGCCAGCGCGAATGCCACGGCATGGGCCGCGAGAAACGTCCCCACCGCTCCGATCGCCACCCGGCGCCGGCCGGCCAGCCACAGGTAGGCCACGAAGATCAACGGAGTCAGTTTCACCGCCGCGGCGAGACCTGTGAGAGCACCCGGTGGCAATCGGGTGAACGGTGTGGACCGTCGCCCGGGCCCGGCATCGAGCCAGACCGCCAGCATCAGCAGGATGTTGACCTGCCCGAAGATGATGGTGCTGCGAACCGGTTCCGTCGCGAGCGCCGCCACCAGCAGCAGCGGCGGCGCCCAGCGCGAGCCCAGTGCCCGCCTGGCCCCGGCGGCCCGCGCGGTGCCGGTCGGCGGGATGAGCCAGGCCCGCAGCCTGGACAGCAGCAGGATGAGTGCCGCGACGGTCAGCGCGGCCCAGACGACCTCGGCCAGCCCCAGTGGGATGGCGGCGAACGGCGTGAACAGCACCGCCGCGATCGGCGGGTAGGTGAAGGGCAGGCCGGCCGCCGTACGCACCTGGTAAAGGGCGGGCCCGTCCCAGACGGCCTGCCCACCCAGCCGGTAGACAGCGAAGTCGGTCTGCGGCTGCGGTGCGATCATCACCGTGAGCACCACCAGCGCGGCGGCGACGCCCGTGGTCACGACGGGCGCCGTCGGTCGCGCCGAGGCGACCGGCACCGGTCCCGGGCCTGCCGTCTCCCCGTCGGGGCAGGCGGTACCGGTTGCCGGGCGCATGGTTCTCGCTTGCCGCATGCGTTCGGCATAGCACCCCGAGGCGGTCCGCCAGCTGGGAGCCCGGCAGCCACCATCAGCCGTTCATCCCGGCGCCATCCGCCGGTGGCCGTCGGCGCTGAGGCAGGACACCGCGGGCCGAGGCAGGACACCGCGGGCCGAGGCAGGACACCGCGGGCCGGGCCGGTGCCCGTGGGCTCCGACATCCTTACAGGACAGGTATTGTTCACCGGGTGGTCCCGGGCGCGCCGCCTGTTGGCGAGGTAGAAACGTCAGGCTTTGTACCGGAATGGACAAGATAGAGGACACCGCGCCGCACGGAACCGCCCGACCGGGCGATCCTGGTCGACGCCGTTCGTCGTGCATCGGTGGGGGCGTTGGCGGACGCCTCGACGGAGGCGCCGTCCTGCTTGCGGGATGTGGGACCGCCGGATCGGTGCTGGTGGTGCTGGTAGCGGGGCGACTGGCCCTGCAGCCCGGAGTCGTGACCCCGTCACGCTGGTTCGGGCTGCTCGACCCGGTGCCGCTCGACCGCCCCTCTCCGCTACCCGCTTTTATGATCATTGGGGTGGCGCTGCTCGTCGGCGCATGGTTCCGGTTGTGCCAGCGCGCGCACCAGGGCGACCTGTCGGTCCCGCGGATAGGCCTCATCATCGGCTGCTGGGCCGTTCCGGTGCTGCTCGGCCCGCCGATCCTTAGCCTCGACGTCTACTGCTACACCGCGCAGGGGACGATGCTCGCCGCCGGGCTCGACCCCTACGCCACCGGGCCCACCGCGCTCGGCGCCCGCCCCGTCCTGCTGGCCGTCGATCCGATCTGGAGATCAGCACTGTCGCCCTACGGGCCGGTCGCCCTCGGCTACTTCCGGCTGGTGAATGCGCTTGCGGGCGGTGACGTCCTGCGCGCGGTCGTGCTGCACCGGGTCGTCGCGGGGGCGAGCGTCGTCGTGATGGCGGTGTGCGTGGTGCGGGTGTCCTCCGTGGCGCGCCGGCCCTGGGCGCTGGCGTTCTGCGCGGGTAGTCCGATCGTGCTGCTGCAGCTCGTCGGCGCGATCCATCTCGAGGCCATCCTGCTGGCGCTGCTCGTCGGCGGTCTGACGGCGGTGTACCGCGGCAGGCCGGTACTCGGTCTCGTCCTCATCACCGCGGCCGCGCTGGTGAAGTGGCCCGCGGCCTTGGTCGTCGTGGTGGTGCTGGTCTGGCGGTCGGTCAGGGCAGTGAGTGCCGCTACCGCGGCCTCGGTCGGATCGGGTCGGCGTGCGGCCCAGCTCCGTCGCGTCGGTGCCGTCGCTGGGCGGGACCTCGCCGTCGTGGCGAGCGTCGTCGTGGTGCTGTCGAGTCTGGTACCCGACGGCTTCGGATGGCTGCGCGCCGCGTGGACACCGGCCGCCGGACTGACCCTCTACGCCCCGACCACCTGCCTCGCCGATTTTCTGTCCGTCCTGGCGAGGATGGCCGGATCGGCGATGCGCTTCGAGGATCTGGTGGGACCCACCCGGGCCGCGGGTGTGGCCGTCGCCGCCGGGATCTTCGTCTGGCTGCTGGTGACCGTCCGCGACCGTGAACCGCATGCCACCGCCGGGCTGGCACTACTCAGCCTGGCCCTGCTCGGACCCGTTCTCTACCCCTGGTATCTCACCTGGGGCGCCGTGCTCCTCGGCCTGACCGGGCAGGCGCCGCGACGGGTGCTCGGGGCGGTCACCGTGGTCGGCTCGTTCCTGGCCCTGCCGCACTGCGAGCTGTTGTTCATCGATCATCCGCAGGTTGCTCCCTGGTTCGTCCGGCAGGGGCCGATCGTCCTGCTCCTCGGCTTGACCTGCGGCATCGCCGTGGCCCTGGCTGCCCGGCGTCGTCCTACCAGCGTGCCCTGAGCGCGGCGCCCGTTCCGTCCGTCGCCGGGTCTCACGCCTCGTCGGCGGCCCGGCGCAGCTCCTCGATGTCGAGCTTCGACATCTTCAGCATCGCCTGCATCGCCCGCTGGGACCGGCCCGGGTCGGGATCGTCAAGGAGCTCGGGCAGGGCCGTGGGCACGATCTGCCAGGACAGCCCGTACCGGTCCTTGATCCACCCACAGGGTCCTGCCTCGCCACCGTCGGTCAGCCGGTCCCAGTACTCGTCGATCTCGGCCTGGGAACCGCAGCCGACCTGCAGCGAGATCCCCTCCGAGAAGGTGACCTCGGGTCCGCCGTTCAGCGCGACGTACTCCTGACCATCCAGTTCAAACCGGACGGTCATGACCGTACCCTCGGGACGGGGCCCGGCCGGGCCGTAGCGGGTGATGTCGACGATCCGCGAGTTCGGGAAGATCGACGTGTAGAATGTGGCTGCCTCCTCGCCCTGAGTATCGAACCACAGACATGGCGTGATTGCTGGCATCCTCCGGCCCTTCCTGTCTGTATGAGAAGCGCGCGGCCATTTCCCGCACGAGCTTTTCCCGAAGAGCGTCGTGGTACCCCTGGATCAGGGGCGAAAGCGGTCCGGGTCGGCCGCGGCCCAGTCCGCCGCCCAGTCCGCCGGCGGCTCGGCGAGCAGTTCCCCGGGTTCGAGCCACTCGTACAGCTCGGCGTAGCTGCGGGTGTCGGTGTGGGTGACCCGGCGCATCAGCATCCCCGGGTGCAGCTGTTCGGGACCGGCGCAGCCCAGCGAAGCGATCACCTGCACCGCCTGGGCCACCGTGGCCTGTTGGTAGCGGCGTACCCGCTCGCCCTTGTCAGCGACGTCCACCGCGCGGGCGCGGCGCGGATCCTGGGTGGCCACCCCGACCGGGCAGGTGTTGGTGTGACAGCGTTGCGCCTGGATGCAGCCGACCGCCATCATCATCGCGCGGGCCGCATTGGTATAGTTGGCGCCCTGGGCGAGCCGTTTGACGATGTCCACCCCGGTGGCGATCTTGCCGCTCACCCCGATCCGGACCCGGTCCCGCAGGCCGACGCCAACGAGTGCGTTGTGCACCGTCATCAGGCCCTCGGTGAGCGGAGTGCCGACGTGGTCCTCGTACTCCAGCGGCGCGGCGCCGGTGCCGCCCTCACCTCCGTCGACGACGATGAAGTCGGGGGTGATCCCCTCCGCCAGTATCGCCCGGCAGATCGCGAGCAGTTCCCGCCGGGACCCCATACACAGTTTGAATCCCGTGGGCTTGCCGCCCGCGAGCTCCCGCATCCGGGCGATGAACAGCACCAGTTCCCGCGGAGTTGAGAAGACCCGGTGTCCCGGCGGGCTGACACAGGTCACCTCAGCCGGGACACCGCGGGCCCGCGCGATTTCGGCGCTGACCTTCGCCGCGGGCAGGATGCCGCCGAGGCCGGGCTTGGCGCCCTGGCTCAGCTTCAGCTCGATCATCCGGACCGAGGGAAGAGCTGCCTTGTCCTTGAACAGCGCCGGGTCGAAGTCGCCGTCCGCCGTGCGGGCACCGAAGTAGCCGCTGCCGATCTCCCAGACGAGGTCGGCGTGGTAGCGCAGATGATGCTCGGTGAGACCGCCCTCCCCGGTGTCGTGAGCGAAACCGCCCGCCGCCGCGCCGCGGTTCATCGCGAGCACGGCGTTGCCCGACAACGCTCCGAAGCTCATCGCCGAGATGTTGAGCAGCGCCATGTCATACGGCCGGGTGCAGTCCGGGCCGCCGATGCGCACCCGGGGCGACGGGGTGCCCGGCGCAACCGCCAGTGGCACCGTCGAATGCAGCAGGTACTCGTAGCCGACCGCGTTGACATCGCGCTCGGTGCCGAACGCCTGGTCGCTGTGGATGCCCTTCGCTCGTTCGTAGATGCTCGTCCGGATGTCGCGGTCGAACGGGCGGCCGTCGTAGTTGCGTTCGATGAAGTACTGCTGGATCTCCGGCCGGATGGACTCCAGTATGAAGCGGAGGTGGCCGAACACCGGGTAGTTCCGCAGGATTGCGTGCCGGCGTTGCGTGACGTCGTGGACGGCCAGGGCGAGCAGGGCGCCGGACACGGCGGCGGCCCCCCACCAGCCCGCCGACCACCACAGCCCGGCGGCGATCGCCGTCGCCATGAGCCCCGCCAGGGCCGGCACTATCCCGAACGAGAACATCGCGATCGCGATCCTTCCCTGCGCCGGCCGTGCGCAGGCTGTGCGCGGGCCGCGGCCGGCGGAACCCGGCCGATCTGCCTGGACTCATCGGGTCCGGCGCCTTCGACGCTATACGCCGGACGGTTCACGGAGTGTTCCACGGCCGTGCCGCGGCCGCGGGGACACGCAATGGGCGGGGACCCGCAATGGCGAGCGGGCCGTCGGTGAACAGGGTGACTCCCTGCTCACAACAACTTTCACAGTACTCCGGAATGTCCGCCTCTTTCCCTGGGGGCATCGGACGGATAGTCGCCGCCGCGTTCGTCATCCTCCACATCGAGCACAACAGGACGACCTGCCTGCACAGCGCAACGGCCCGTTACGCGGAAAGGCTTGGCGCTTTGGGATCGTCATTAAATAAGTTGATCATTTGATCTGTGTTTAGGGTTCCCCTGTGA
>NZ_CDWTMO010000212.1:0-5834 GCF_977946435.1 Frankia sp. CgKIO3
AGCGTGGGCGGGGGCGCTGTGCCGCGCGCGAGAGGCGCTGATACACGGCAAGACCGTCGTGCTGGACATCTCCTCCGCCCGTCCCGACGATCTTGTCCGGATCGCGGCGCTGGCTGAGAAGACGGCCGCGGATCTGGTGCGGTCCCGCTGACGCAGCCGATCCGGACACCCGACCCGGACCGGGAAGTGATCCGCGCTGAGGAGCGTTCCCGCTGGTTCCGGCGATACGAGCCCCCCGTCGTTGCTTAGAGTAATCGGATCGGGGTGAAGCGCGTACGCTTAGTCGCCGTGACGACTGTAACGTCGCCGCCGCCCGCGCAGAGTTGGGGAGCCCCCTCGGCCGGTCGCCGGGCGACCGCGCGTCGTCGCCGTGGCGGTGGGGAGCCCGGTGGCCCGGGCGGCCCGCGAGCGCGGTGGGGCGCGCGGCTCGCGCGAGCCGTGCTGGGCGTCGCGGCGCGCTGCGACGCGGGTGTCCGGCTCGTCGGGCTGCTGGCGTTTCTCGTGGTCGCGCTCGCGTTGTTCGGGTTGACGCTGCACGGCGTGGTCGCTCATCGGCTGGATGCGACCGACGGCCTGGTGAGCCGGCACGGCCGGGCGCTCGCCACGGCTCAGGAGTTGCGGGCCGCCCTGTCCCAGGCGGATGCCGCGGCGGCGGCGGAGGTCTTCGCGCCCGTCGAGCTTCTCGTCGGCAGGGGGGAGCCCGCCGCCGAGCTGCGGCAGCGCTATGACCGGATCAAGAACGGCGGGCTGTTCGAGGCGAGTGTCGCCGATGCCGCCCGTGACGTCCTGGACCTGCGCCGACTCGACCCGGCCCTGTGCGCCGCGGACCCGCCCTGGTCCGGCCCCGCGGCGCCGCCGCCCGGACCCGACGGCGCGGGGACCCGGCCGTCGCCCGGGCGGATCGCCTCATCGTGCCCTCTGGGCGTGCTCGCCGGGGGCATTCCTGTCTACAACGGGATGGTCGAACGGGCCCGGGCGAACAACCGGGCGGGGCTGTCCGTCGGCGAGGCCAACCTGCGGGCCGCCTCGACGATGATGCGCACGGAGATCCTTCCGGCGACCGAGGTGCTCGTCGCCCGGTACGCCGACGCGGTGGACACCGCCTACCAGCAGGCCACCGGCTCGCGGGGCGAATGGGCGATCGTGATCACGGCCGCTTTCGCGATCATCGCGCTCGTCGGCGTCCAGCTGCTTCTGGTCCGACGCACGAACCGACTGGTCAACCCGGGCCTGCTGCTCGGCACCGGGTGCATCCTGGCCACGGTCACCTGGACCGCGGTCGCCTTCGGAACCCAGCAGACCCGTCTCGACACCGCGCAAGACTCCGGGTACCGACCGATAAGCCTGCTCGCCCGATCGAAGACCCTGGCTCTGGAGGCACGGGTCGATGAGAACCTCTCGTTGACGGCGCTCGGCAACGGCACCCGTTTCGACGAGCACTTCGCCTGGGTGACCCGAGGCCTCGGCTTCGACGTGACCGGCGACCGCCTACCGCCCGAACCGGTCACCCGTCGTGGTTCGCTCGTCGTCGCCCTCGACGCGCGCGGGGGGGCCGGGATACCGGCGGGACTCGAGGGCGATCTGCGCTCCTGGCTGCGTATCCGGGCCTCGGTGGTGGCTCTGCTGGCCTCGTCACCGGACTCGGTCGTCGCGGCCGCGCGAGGACCGGGAGACGCCGGCTCCTCCGTCGGGGACCCGCGTTCCTCCGACACGTTCGGACAGGCGGTGACCCGGACCCTCGGGCCGGGCACGACGGCGTTCACCAGTTTCCTCGGCAAGCTCGACGTCGCGATCGACGTCGCCCGGGGCAGGTTCGAAGGAGATGCCCGCTGGGCCGCCGCGGCGTTGCGCGATCTCGAGCTGGCCGGCCCGGCGCTCGTCCTCACCGCGATCGTCGCGGCCGCGGCGGGGATGTGGCCCCGGCTCCGGGAGTACCTGTGAGTCCGCCCGGTCGGACCGGGCGCCGGCACCCCCCCATCCCGACGAGGGGAGTGGGCCCGGTGCTCGGGGGGATCCTCGTCGGCTGCATGGTCCTCGTGGGCGGTACGGGCTGCAGCACCGCCCGTAGCCCCCTTCCGCTGGAGGCCGCCCCGATGCCGCCATCACCGGTGCCGGGCGCCGAGCCCACGCAGGCGTCGGCGGGATCGGCCAACCCGGATGGAACCTGTCGCCGGGATGGCAGACCGCTCCGGTCGAGCGATCCCCCCCTCACCCCGATGCCTCCCCCCGGCCGGATGCCGGTGGGCAGCCGCCTGCGCGCGATCGCGCAGGACCGCGGCTACCTGCGCGTGGGCATCGCCACCGACGCGCCCCCGGCCGGGTTGATGAACTGGCGCACCTTGCGACTGGAGGGGTTCGACGTCGGCATAGCCCGCGCGGTCGCCGCGGCCATCTTCGGTGCCGAGCGGGTCGACAATCATGTCCAGTTCCGTGCCGTCACCACCTCCGAGCGGGAGGACCTGCTCCGTTCCGGCATGGTCGACATGCTCGTGGCCACCATGACCATCACCTGCGAGCGCAAGCGGCAGGTCCGGTTCTCCGACGTGTACTACGAGTCGACTCTGCGGTTGCTGATCCGGGAGAACGCCGGGTTCCGCGGTATCGCCGATCTCGTCGGACGACCGGTCTGCTCGTCGGCGGGGAGCACGTCCAGCGAGAAGCTGGCGCAGCTGCCGGCGCCGGGACCCCGACCGGTGACCCGGGCCCGCATCGCCGACTGCCTGGTCGCGCTCCAGCACGGTGACGTCGACGCGATCGCCGGCGACGATGTCCTCCTCGCCGGGCTAGCCGCCCAGGACCCCGACACGACGGTGCTCGGGCCGAGCGCCTTCGGCGCGGGCTCCGAAGCCGGCGGCTGGCTCGACGAGCCCTACGGTATCGCCATGCCGATCACCGGGGACACGGCGGGAGACGACGAGTTCGTCGCGTTCGTCAACGGCGTGCTTCGCGAGATCATGCTCGACGGAACCTGGTCCCGCCTGTACGACGAGTGGCTGCGACCGGGCCTACGCGTACCCGGCCGCCCCCCGCTGCTCGACGGCGGCCGTCCCTGATCGGGCCGTGAACCGGCGGGCCGGGCGGGCCAGGCGAAGCCCGGGAGCTCCAGGTCTCCCGGGGGCGAGCACGAGATCGAAGCCGGCGATTCATGGCGATTCATGATGAACGATGCGCATCCGAGGCCTAGTACCCGAACTCTGATGATTATTACAGTTCGGGTGGTAGACCGGCAAGCCGTGCGCTGGCGTCCCAGAGCTGGTTGCAGCGCGCGACGTCGGTACCGGGTTAAGGAGGCGCTGCTCGCCGCGATCGCCGCCCGGGAGTTGGAGCGGCAAGGCGCCGAACTCGCCACCGCGATGCGTGGTGGAAGGACGCCCGAGGCGGTACTGCGCATGGCGATGCACCACTACATCACCTGGGCACTGGAGTACCCGGCACGCTTCAGGCTGGTATTTGGCGCCTGGTCGATCGACTCGCGGGAGCTGAGCACTGCGGCCTGACAGCGGCCCACGCCGCGCAGACCATGCTCGTCGATACCGTCACCGCGGCCCAACAGCTTGGTGCGTTGCCCGCAGGTGACCCGGTGCGCGTGGCATCTCTCGTGCGGGCACTCGCGCACGGGGCTGCCGACCTTGCCCTGGCGGGGCATCTCGCCGCTGACGGGAAGGGTCACGCGAGTCCCCAGCAACTCGTCGACGACCTGCTTGACCACCTGCGCACCGCAGCTCAGCGCCTATGAGCAAGGAAGCTACGGCTGAGCAAGGAAGCTGGCTGAGCAAGGATGTCAACGTCAGAGCAGCGTGCGGGGACGGATGCGGTTCGCCTGGTCGACGAGGCGGACCCGGCTCGCCCGGTCACCGGCCAACCGGGCCATCTCCCGGTAGGTCTCGGCCAGTCCGAAGCGGAGGTCCCGTTCCACCATGACCCGACCGAGCAGGGTCGGTGGCCGGGGCGCATCCGCGGCCGGGTAGGCGGCCGGGTAGGTCGTGACGAGGGCCAGGGCGGCGGTGAACAGGTCACGGTGCAGTTCGGCCCGGCGTCGTTCGCCCAGGTCGAGCCTTGGATCGGCCAGTATCGTCGCCGCCCGGTGCAGGGCCGCCGATCCCGAGGCCGCGCGGTCTGGTCGGGTGGCCCGGCCGACGAGCACCCCGATCATGCGGATCCGCGACGCGGTGTAGGCGGCGGACGACGGAGGGACCCGTAGATAAGCGTCGATCTTGTCGGCCGGATTGGTCCGGCATCGGGCCAGCCCGAACGCCGCGCTGGTCGTGCTCGGATCGATGGTGGAGACGACGTCGAACAGGGCTGCGGCCCGGTGCCGGGCCGCGTCACGTTCAGGCGCGGTGCCCGCGGTGCCCGCGGTGGTCGCCATGTCCGCGAGTGCGGTCGCGAGGGCGAGGCGCGGAGCGAGCTCCCCGGGGACCCGGGAGTAGACCCGGTCGAACGCCGCGGCGGCCACGGCCGGTTGTCGTCCGACGAGGGCGTGCAGGCCCCGGTACCAGTCGACCCGCCATTCCCGCGGCTGCTCCGCGGCCGCGTCGTCCAGAGTGCCCGCCGCCTCATGGAGCTGCCCGGCCCGGATCTGGGTGCGGGCCAGGGATAGCCGCACCTCGGTGGTCCTCGGGACGATCGCCGCCAGCCGGGTGGCCAGGGAGGCCGGTTCCTCGTCCGAACCGGCGGTCAGTCCGGGCGCCCATGGATCGTCCTGGTCGATGCGCAGATCGGGGAGGACCTCCCACCATGCGGGGGTCCCGGCGGGCCCCGCCTCCCCGGTGGGATGCCCGACGGCGTCGAACCACCGGCTGGCCAACGGGGGGACCGGCCCCTCCGCTCTGGCCACGATCTCGTAGAGCACCCCCACCAGTTCGTCGGCGAGCTCCGTGGTGTTCTGGAAGCGCTGGTCGGGATCGGTCGCGGTGGCCCGGCGCAGGAGCCGGTCCAGGGATTCGAAGTCCCGCAACGGGGCATGGGCCCGGCGCGGCGGCAGGGTGTGCCGGTAGGCGCCGAGGAAGCCCGGGAACCGGCCGAGGACGAGACGGGCCAGGGTCCGGGCGACGGCGAAGATGTCGGTGGTGACCGTGGGCGCGGTGCGCGCGATGCCCGCCGGGCGTTCCCCGTCGTCGTCGAGTTCGGGGGCCCGGTAGCCGGGCGTGGACAGGTATCCCGACACGCGGTCGTCGAGCCGGCGCGCCCCGCCGAGGTCGATCAGTTTGACGTCCTCGGCGGTGACCATCACGTTTTCCGGTTTCAGGTCGCAGTAGACCAGCCCGAGGCGATGCAGATGCCCGAGGGCCGGAAGCACCCGCAGCAGGTAGCGGATCACATCGGCGGCCGACGGCGGAGCCGACCGCCCGTCCGCTCCCGCCACCCCGACCTCGGCCAGGCCGGCCAGGGACACCCCCGGCACGTACTCCATGACGATGTAGTCCTCGCCATGGTGGGTGACATAGTCGAGGATCTTGACGATGCCCGGATGGGACACCGTGGTCAGGATGCGCCGCTCTCCCTCGGCGATCCGACGCGCCTCCGGGTTCGCCGCGTCGAGCAGGCCCTTGAGCACCACCCAGGCCTGCACGTCGTCGCCGCCGAGGTTGTCGTCGGTCGCGGCATATACCCAGCCGAGCCCGCCGTGCGCGATGACGCCGTGCACGGTGTAGCGGCCGACCCGTTCGCCCGGTCGCAGCTTGACGGTGAACGAGTAGCGGTGGCCGCATCCCGCGCAGCTGCCCTCCAGGGCGACGCTCTCGTCCTGCTCGTCCCGGCCCGGCCGGGCCACGGGCGTGCCGCACCCGGCGCACTCCCGCAGGCCCGTGGGAACGCTGGGCGCGCCCAGGAGG
>NZ_CDWTMO010000213.1:0-5808 GCF_977946435.1 Frankia sp. CgKIO3
CCAACCCCCGCATTGCGGCGAAGCCGCCAACCACCCCCGACGGCTCCCCCAGGAAGCTCGCCGAAGGCGAGCTGACGGAAACCCCGAACGGCGCCCTACGCCAGGGGCCCCCGCATTGCGGCGAAGCCGCCATGCGGGGCTAGGCCCACAGCTGCCCTTCCAGGGCGGCCTCGGCTTCTTCGAGGGTGCCGGCGTAGGCGCCAGTGGACAGATACTTCCAGCCACCGTCACAGACGATCAGGACTATATCGGCCGACTTGCCCTCCTTTACCACCCGCTCGGCCTGCGCGAGCGCCGCGTGCAGGATGGCCCCGGTGGAGATCCCGGCAAAGATGCCCTCCTCTTGCACCAGCTCGCGGGTACGACGCAGCGCCTCCCGCGGACCGACCGAGTATCGCGAGGTGAGCACCGACGGGTCGTACAGTTCGGGAACGAACCCCTCGTCGATGTTGCGCAGCCCGTACACCAGCTCGCCGTAGCGCGGTTCGGCCGCGACGATCGAGATGTCCGGCACCCGTTCCTTGAGGTAACGGCCGGTTCCCATGAGGGTTCCGGTCGTGCCGAGGCCCGCCACGAAGTGCGTGATCTCGGGCAGGTCCTCGAGAATCTCCGGCCCGGTCGTCTCATAGTGCGCCTGGGCGTTCGCCGGATTGCCGTACTGGTAAAGCATCACCCAGTCGGGGTTCTCGGCGGCCAGCCGCTTCGCGACGGCGACCGCCTCGTTCGATCCGCCGGCTGCGGGCGAGAACCTGATCTCGGCGCCCCACATCTGCAGGAGCTGACGGCGCTCGATCGAGGTGTTCTCCGGCATCACGCAGATCAGCCGGTAGCCCCGCTGACGACAGGCCATGGCCAGCGAGATCCCGGTATTACCGGACGTCGGTTCGAGCACGGTCGCGCCCGGAGTGAGCAGACCGCGCTTCTCGCCGTCGGCGATCATCCACAGCGCCGCCCGATCCTTGATCGAACCGGTCGGGTTGTCCTGTTCCAGCTTCGCCCACAGCCGGGCATCCGGCGACGGCGACAGTCGCGGAAGCCCGACCAGCGGGGTCCGGCCGACGGAGTCGGCCAGGGAGGAGAAACGCATGAGTCGGGACCCGTCGCTCGCGTCAGTGCTGCCCGGGCGACATGCCAGGCGACACCACGGCCGGCCCCTCGCTGCCCGGAACTTCGGCACTGCCCGGAAACTCCCCGGCGTCGACGGAGCCGCCGGCGACGGCAGGAAGAATGGTGACCTCGTCGCCGTCGCTGAGCTTGGCGTCGAGACCGCCGAGGAAACGAACGTCCTCGTCGTTGACGTAGATGTTGACAAAGCGGTGCAGCTCGGAACCGTTGTCACCGGTCACCAGCCGGCCCCGCAGCCCGGCATACCGGGAATCGAGATCGAGGAAGAGCGCGGCGACCGTGTCGCCCGTGCCCTCGACCAGCTTCGAACCTCCCGTGTAGGTACGCAGGATCGTCGGCACACGGACCTGGACTGCCATGGTGCTCCTTTCGCGGGTGCCACCGGCCGGGTTTGGCGGTGGCACCGCCCGGATGGGCGGGGGTGTCACGTCAGCAGGTTCTACCTCAGGCGGACAAGCGGACGAGTCGTAGGTGCCAAGGCTCCGCAGTCACCATCTTCCCGGACCGTGTCCCTTCCCGAACCGTGTCCGTCGCCGCGTCATCGTCCGTCGCCGCGTCATCTGCAACGCCAGGCCGTCTCAGACGATTTCCACCGGCTCCTCGGTGACCACGCCGTCGACGATCCGGTAAGATCGGAACTCGGTCACGCCCGGCTCCCGGGTGGAGGCCAGCACGTAGTGCGTGCCCGGCTCGGCCGCGAGGGACACGTCGGTTCTGGACGGGTACGCCTCGGTTGCGGTGTGCGAGTGGTAGATGACGACGGGCTCCTCGTCCCGGTCGTCCATCTCCCGCCACACCTTGAGCTGCTCCATTGGATCGAAGCGGTAGAAGGTCGGCGAGCGCTCCGCGTTCTCCATCGGGATGAACCGCTCCGGCCGGTCCGACCCCAGGGGACCGGCGACGATACCACAGGCCTCGTCGGGATGATCACGGCGGGCATGAGCGACGATCGCCTCATAGCAGGCACGGTCCATTCGCAGCACGAGCCTACCGTACGACGCCGAAGGGGCGGTCCGGGCCGATCTCGCCCGCGACTACCCCAGAGCTCGGGTCAGATCGTCGAGCAGTTCGGTCAGGAACGCGTAGACCGCGACGAGCGGTCGGCGGGAATCGTCCGGGTCGAGGTGTTCAAGTTCCGCGGTGGAGTCGTCGTCGGTGAGGCCGAGCCGGGTTCCCAGCACCAACCGGAGGTCGTTCAGCGTCGTCAGCCAGTCCTGAGCGGCCTCCTCGTCGAGCAGGAGCACCCTCCCGGGCGCTGGCACAGCGGACAGCACCCGCCGAGCGGCGTCGCGCTTGCGGGCGAGCAGATCGTCCGTCCGGCGGCGGCGGAAGTCCCCGGAGGCCATCGGATCGTCCGGGTAGGGGTCGGGAAGCAGACGAGCGATCGCCGGGTCGTCCGGCGGCGGCGGCGCGGTGTCACGCAGCCCCACCAGCGCCTCCAGCGGATCCTCGACCGGCGGCGGTTCGAGCAGGGACTCGATCTGGCCGACAAGCTCGATCAGCAACGCCGCCTCGAGCCGGGGAAGGCGCAGCTCGATCCCGGCACGCGTGCGGCGGAAGCCGTCAGCCACGTCCCTCCGTTCCCCCACTCCCACGCTCCCGGCGACGGTGCGCCCGGGACGACCGCCCCACATGACCGTCTGAACCGTCCGACCACGGACGCGGCCAGCCTACCCAGGGCATGCCGCATGGGCTGCTCCGGGCGGCCGAGGCCGACCGGCCGGGCCGGGACACCCCGCCGGTCGGGTTACTGGTCGGGTCAGTCCTGGGCGATCGTGGCCCACAGGCCGTAGGCGTGCAGGCGCTCGGCGTTGGCCTCCATCTCCTCCCTGGTGCCGACGGCCACCGAAGCCCGCCCCTTGTGATGGACGTCGAGCATCAGTTCGGTGGCCTTCGGCTTGCTGTAGCCGAAGAGCTTCTGGAAGACATACGTCACGTATGACATCAGATTGATCGGGTCGTTCCAGACAATGGTGACCCACGGCCGATCCTCATCGAGGGTCTCGTCGACTTCCTCGACATCGAGAGGCGACACGGCGGCGACAGACACGCTGCCTATTGTTACGCCATTCCCGCGACAGTTCTCCTCGACGGGTCGTGTGCCGTGGCCGGCGATCACCTCTCAGAAGGCGGCCCAACTCCGGGAGACGACCGAGTGCCGCGGGGTGGCATCGTCGGGGCCGCGGCCGCACATCGGGGGGCCGCACATCGGGGAGACGGCCAGGATGAGAACCACTTTGCCGCCGCGAAACGGCTCCGACCCGACCGAGACACCCCCTCGCCGCACGCTCGGTGCGTGACCACGACCATGCCGGTGCCGGCCGCGCCCCTTGCCGAGGTGGCGACACACTGCCCATACGGCGCCCTGCAGTGCGGAATGGTGCTGCGCGCCACCCCGGAGAGCGCCACCCCGGAGAGCGCCGGAAAGGACGACGGCCCGGAACCAGCAGGCGGAAGGTCTCCGGGGCCGGTTACCGTGCTCGCCCGCGAGTTCCCCACCAACCGGGGCCGGATGTGCCAGAAGGGGTGGACCTCCGCCGAATTGCTGACCGCCGCGGACCGGCTCACCACCCCGCTGATGCGGCCACGACGCGACGCCCCCCTCGAGCCGGTGAGCTGGGAGCAGGCGCTCGACCGCATCACTGCGGGGATCATCCGCCTCCAGCGTGAACACGGCCCGGACGCGGTCGGCGTCTTCGGCGGCGGCGGGTTGACCAACGAGAAGGCCTACGCCCTGGGCAAGTTCGCGCGGGTGGCGCTGCGCAGCTCCGCGATCGACTACAACGGCCGGTTCTGCATGTCGTCGGCGGCCGCCGCGGGCATCCGCTCGTTCGGGCTGGACCGGGGCCTGCCCTTCCCATTGGAGGACATCGCGCACGCCGGGGCCGTCCTCATGGTCGGCGGCAACGCGGCCGAGACCATGCCCCCGTTCATGCAGTACCTAACCCGCCAGCGGGAGAACGGCGGGGCGCTCGTGGTCGTCGACCCGCGCCTGACGGCCACCGCCCGCGCCGCGGCCCTGCATCTGCAGATCACCCCGGGAACTGACCTGGCCCTGGTCAACGGGCTGGCCCACATCGCCCTAACGGAGGGGTACGCCAACCACGACTTCCTCGCCGCTCGGACGACGGGCCTCACCGAGTTGCGAGCAGTACTCGCCTCCTACTGGCCCGAACGGGTGGAGCGCATCACCGGAGTGCCGGTGGCAGACCAGTACGCCGCCGTGGGCCTGCTCACCCAGGCCGAACGGGCGATGGTGCTCAGCGCCCGCGGTGCCGAACAACACAGCAAGGGCACCGACACCGTCACGGCGCTCATCAACCTCGCCCTCCTACTGGGGCTGCCCGGCACCCCCGGGTCGGGCTACGGCTGTCTCACCGGCCAGGGCAACGGGCAAGGCGGCCGGGAACACGGGCAGAAGGCCGACCAGCTTCCCGACTACCGCAAGATCACCGATTCGGTGGCCCGGGAGCACATCGGTCGGATCTGGGGCGTCGACCCGACGACCATCCCCGGTCCGGGCCGCAGCGCCTACGAGATGCTGGACGCGCTCGGCACGCCGCAGGGGCCGAGGGCGCTCCTCATCCTCGGCAGCAACATCGCCGTCTCCGCCCCCCGGGCCCGTCGGATCACCTCGCGGCTGGCCGCCCTGGACCTGCTCGTCGTCGCCGACTTCGTGCTCAGCGAGACGGCGGCCATGGCCGACGTCGTCCTGCCGACCGCCCAGTGGGCGGAGGAAGAGGGGACGATGACCAATCTGGAGGGTCGGGTACTGCGGCGGGAACGGCTGCGGCCTCCTCCGACGGGGGTACGCACCGACCTGGAGATCATCGCGGCGCTCGCCGCCCGACTCGGCCACGCCGAGCGCTTCCCCGACGAACCACGGGTGGTCTTCGACGAGCTGCGCCGGGCCAGCGCCGGGGGGATCGCCGACTACGCGGGCATCAGCTACGAGCGGATCACCGCATTGGACGGGGTGTTCTGGCCCTGCCCGGACGAGACGCACCCGGGCACCCCCGGATGTTCCTGGACCGCTTCGCCATCCCGGACGGACGGGCTCGGCTCGTGCCGGTCGAGCACCGTCCGGTGGCGGAGGACATCGACCCCGAGTACCCCTACTACCTGACCACCGGACGCGTGCTGGCCCACTACCAGAGCGGTGCGCAGACCCGCCGGATCGGACACCTCGTCGACGCCGCGCCGGAACCCTTCGTCGAGATCCATCCCGACCTCGCCGAACGGCTCGGGATCGCTGAGGGGGCGCCGGTGCGGGTCACGAGCCGACGAGGCACCTGCGAGGTGCCGGCGAGGCTGACCGACACCCTCCGGTTCGACACCGTCTTCCTGCCCTTCCATTGGGCCGGGGCCGGACGGGCGAACTCTCTGACCAACGACGCGCTCGACCCGACGTCCCGGATGCCCGAGTTCAAGGTGTGCGCGGTCGCGGTCGAGCCGCTCGAGGACCCGGACGACGACCCGATCGGCCACCCGGGCGACGATCGGCATGCCACCGGGTCCGTCCCCACCGCAACGGTCGGGGCTGCCGAACCCGTCCGAGCCATGTCGACGGGCCGCAGCCGACCGAGCGGAAGGCACCAACGGTGATGACCGCAAGACCCCGGACCATGATGCACGACTCCGCACCCCCGTCGGACTTCACAGGGGCCTCCGGGCCGCGCCGCA
>NZ_CDWTMO010000214.1:0-5663 GCF_977946435.1 Frankia sp. CgKIO3
ATCCCCTACTTCCCCGTTATCGGTAGGTAGGACCGCGCGAAACCTTCAAAAGTCAGATCATCCGAGGCCTCGCGGTCCACCGGGTGGTTGTCCTTGCCGCCCATCCAGTAGTTTCAGATCCGAGCTGAATGCGGCGTCGCCGTGTCGATCTTCGGATGGTCCGTCGGGTTCCCGGTGCCATTGTGCTGCTCAGCTACGTCTCTCCTTACGCTGGCTCGGCCGGGTGCACCCGGCGAAGCAGGAAGATCCAGACGGAATGTGGCCTGTGGGCCAGCCTCGGCTGCCGATTTGAGGGTATAGCTATCGCAAATGGCGGCGGATCAACTACCGGGACATGTACTCTCAACCGGCCTGGTCGGTCGATTTGACGCGTCCGGGCCCGCGTCCTTCTATAGCTTCATGACTATGGGTAGTCAGTTGATTCGAAAGGTGTTGCTGTCCGCCGTCGGGCTGGGGGTCCTGTCGGCGCTTGCCGCGGCACCCGCGGCCGCCGGCGGTGGCCGGGGCGGGCCGACGCCCGGCTCCGGCGCCGCGGAGACCTTCCTTCAAGCGACACTCATGCCGTTGAACCATTCCGGCGCCCACAGCACCGCTACCGCGATTCTGCGGGGCGACCAACTCACCATCTCGATCTCCAGTCGCGGGCTGGCGCCGGGTCTGCCGCACGCGCAGCATATCCATATCGGTGGCCGCCATGTCTGCCCACCGCCGGACGTGACCGGCACCGGCGTCCACGGCCGCTTCCGGACCGTCGACGGCAAACCGTGGCGTGGCCCGGTCGCGGTGTCGCTGATCACGTCCGGCGACACCAGCCCGGCCAGCGAGGTGGCGGTGGCGAGGTTCCCGGTTGGGAATGCGACCTACCACCGCACGTTCACGGTCACCCCGGCGGTAGCCGCGCAGTTGCGGGCCGGTGAGGGCGTGATCGAACAGCACGGCGTCGATTTCAGCCACAACGGCCGCTACGATGGCCCCGGCCGCAGCGAGCTCAATCCGGCCCTGCCCGAGGAGGCAACCGACCCGGCGGCCTGCGGCAGGCTCGTCCCGACGGCCGGCGGCACGCCCAGGTGAACTGATCGACCGTCGTGGCGCAGGTGGGACACCTGCGCCACGACGGGCAATCGTAACGAAGTCGGCGAACGGATCGGTTCACCAGCGTGGCGTCCGGCGAGTCCGCCGGGGTCGTACGCCGGCCGCCCAGCCGCGGCTCCCAGCGGGGCCCTGGTGCACGAGCGCCATGCCCGCGTCGGTGAGCATCGGTTGCAGACCACGCAGGATGTCGAGATAGGTCGCGCGTGCTGCGAGCGCCACGCCGGCGCGCAGTTCCGGGCGTCGGTGCGCGGCGGCGCCATGACGCACCACGGCCAGCGCCGCCATGCTGGCCGAGCCGGGACTGGGGTTCGGGTCTGCCGGTGGCGGAGGCTTGCCGTCGCCGAGTGCCTCGGCGAACCGCAGGTACCAGTCGCACAGCTCGGTCGTCTCCACCATGACCGCTTCCTGGGCGGCGGCCAGATCGGGCAGCGCGGCGGAGATCTCCATGGTCGAGGCGATCATGCTGACGCCGCCCCCGGCCCGCAGGATGTCCGCCGGCCAGGGCACGTCGCCGGCGTGCAGCAGCTGCGCGGTCCGGCGCAGCCGCAGCGCCCCGCCGACGACGGTCATGAGCGCGTCGACCTCGAGCCGGCCGTCAGGCTGCTCCGACAGGTACTGACGGACCGCGTCGTCGAGCAGCCGCCCGGCGCGGATGGCATCGCGGGCCGCGGCGGCCACCTGCTGGTCCCGGCTGGGACGGCGGAGGGCCGCGTCGTCCGAGCCTGCGGTGTCGGCGCCCTCTGTTCGGGAGGCATCGGCTGTTCGGAAGATGCCCTCTGTTCGGGAGGTGTCGACCGTTCGGGATGTGTCGACCCGGCTCACGAGCGCACCGATGGTATCTGCGGGGCCGTCCGGATGGTCCGACATATCGGTATAGGCCGGGTCCAGCCAGGGCGAGGTCCGCGGCCGGGCGCTGGGCGGATCGTCATCACCGGGTGCCCGCATGACGACCAGGGCGAGGAAGGCCGCGCCCATCCGGTAGGCCGCGGCGGCGCGACGTCGGATGACCGCAGCCGCTCCTCGCGGCCACAGCAGCGCTCCCACGGCCAGGCTCACCCCGAAGCCGATCATGACGTCCTGAATGCGGACCAGCCCCATCCGCCAGCCTAACGGTTCAATGATATTGAAAAGGATGAGGATGGCGACGGTGAAGCCTGCCTGGCCCAGCGCGAAGGACGACTTCCGCCGCATGTAGCCGGCGACGAACACGGCCAGCGGCAGCAGCGGCCACAATATTACGGTGTGGGTGCCGATCAGGGCGACGAACAGGCCACCCACCACAGTACCGATCCCGGTGCCCAGCAGGCCCCGCAGGATCGTCGAGCTGGTCGCCACCACGTTCGACCGCAGCACCGATAGGGTACCGAGCACCACCCAGAAGCCGTGCTGCACCTCGGTGTTCTGGGCCAGGGCGACAGCGAGGGCGAGTCCCACGGCGCCGCGGACGCTGTTGCGGAACCACACCGACCGGATGCTGGCATAGCCGGCGGCCAGATCGGTGGCGGCGACGCCTCGCCGGGTGAGCCGCCTTAGCCTGGCGGGCCAGCCCCGCGGCCGCGCCCAGGAGCGCAGCGCCGGTGCCGGCGCGGTCACCTGCAGCACGTTCATCGCCAGCTCTCGGGTCCCCCGGGCCAGTCTGCGCAGCCGGAACGCTTCGGCGATCGCGAGGTCAGCCGACGGCTGCTCCGCCTCGGCGACCACGAGATCATCCGTCTTCTGGGCCGATCGGGCGGTCCACCTGTCAGCGTCCGGCGCCGGCCGGCTGCCTCGCCCCTCCAGGTAGTCCAGCAGGGCTGTGCGCATCCTCCGTTCAGCCCGCTCCAAACGGTCCAGGCCGAGCCGCTCGCCCGGCCGTAGACCGCGGTCGAGTCGATCGGCAGCGGCGGCGAGCGTGGCAGCGGCGGCGGTGTGGATCTCGGCAGCTTCGCGGGGGAAGCATGCCGCCGCGATCCGATTCCGGTCCGCACGCGGTTCGGCGAACGGGACCAACCAGTTGACGTCTACGACGAGATACCCCAGCGCCGCGGTGCGCCCGCCGACACCGCTGGGCCGGTGCGCGGTCTCGGCGAACCTGCGACGCAGGTGGAACACGTCGGTCCAGATCCGGGGAACTTCGTCCGCCCCGGTCCCGTCAGACTGCGGAAAAGGCATGGTTGTCCACGCCACCCCGGCGGCCATCGACCGACACGCCTGAGCCAGTGCGGCACGCAGCCGTGTTGGGGGCCGCTCCGTCCACAGCACCATGGCCGCGGTGACGGCCACCACCATGGCGATCCCCCAGCCGGCGAGCCGTTCCGGAATGGCCGACACCGGGCCAGGCGTCATCACCGACAGGACGAAGGCCATCAGCGTGGCCCGTCCGGCGGCGGCGAAATACGCGTTGAGGACCCCGGAAAACAGCACGATCAGGGCGACCAATGCGGTCACCGGCGCCGCCAGCCAGGGTGTCCGGGAGCACAGTGCGCCGATGACGATGAGCGAGACGGTGATAATCGCGAACGCGACGTAGGCCAACAGCCTGGTCTTGGTCGGCCCGGTGAAGTCGATGAACTCCAGCAGGGTGTAGGCGCCGAACCAGGCGAACAGGCTCAGCCGCACGTCCCCACCAGCCAGATAGGTGACGGCCAGCAGCATGGGGGCGACGAAGGCAACCCGGCCGGCCGCCTTGAGGTTGATCAGCCCGGGGTCGTCGGGGAACGCTCTGGTGAGCCGTCCCAGCCATCCGTCCTGCATCGGCCCCTCCATCTGCCCTGGACCATCGCCGTATCTACTAAACCGTCCTAGCCGAACTGTCCTAGCCGAAGGCCGGTGAATTCGGGGGACCTGAGCACGGTTTGCGGTCCCTGAATCGTGACTGGCTCCCCACAATCCGGCCGCTGCGCAATCATGCGGACCCGGCCTCGGGAACGTTGGTGGCCGCCGCGCTCGCCGGCCGTGTTGTCCTCGAGCAGGGGGACCTACGAGGAGGCTTATCCCAGGCCACTCAGTTCAGATGATCTTACCTGTCGGTAGGCGGAGGCCTGGCACGAGGTCATCGACCAGGGGCCGACCATCGTGGCGCGGCTGTCAGCCTGGTCGAGCCATGTTCGCATTCATCCACGGCCTGGAGGCCAACACCGGCGACCCGGCCGAGCCGGAGCGTCCGTTGACCTGGGGTGTCGAGCTGATTGTGCATGGACTTCGATGCTGCGCTCGATGGCCTAGCGCCGAGGGGCCATGCCGGACGGGCCGGATCGGCCCGAGGACGAGGCAGCGGTCGGCGATGCCGACCTCGCCGACCTGCCCATCGCCGACCAGCGGTACCTGCGCCACATGGGAGTCGTTGGCCGTCGGCGGGACTGGTCGTTCCGCGCCCACTTCACCGGGCGGTTCCGGCTCCGCCCCACTATGCGCTGGATGCCCTGCGGGGCCTGGCAGTACAACACCAGCCCTGCCCTGCAGATCGCACGGCTGTTCCGGATACGTATCCGGTTCGGTCCCGTGCCGATGACCGGCTGGGACATCTACCGGCAGAGACACCGTCGGATGCACGGAAAGCTGGCTGGACTGTTCACAGTCGCCGATGGCTCGAGCTCCGAATTCGACGCTGCTCATTGGGTATGGGGCGGGCCTGAGCATTGCCTCCCAGGTAGTCCAGATTCCCTGAGCCGGTCACGACATGAGATGCTTGCATGGGGGAGCCACAGGCAGCGGTGAAGTCCGTCAGGCCAGACGGCGCGGAGAAGATCAATGATGGGTCAGCTGGCGAGGACGCGCCGTGCCGCCCGGACGAGCGTGCGCACGGCGAGTCGTCGGCAAAGCAGACGGCTGACCATCCGCCCATCGTCCGGGATATCTGCCGCTCTGACATGTCGTTCAACCACGTTGTTCAACCGAGATTTCAAGAATCCTATGCAGTACGGCATTTTGTTCCCTTGGTACGAGTTCCATACTGCTGCGGTCGTCTCTTCAACCGGTATGAGGTCGATGTGCTCTGATACGGCTCTCAGGTGCCGGACGTCGGACGCGTGAGGATACATTCATATCGGTTCTCGGGTTTGACGCCGCTCAGCTCGGCTGCGGTAACGTGCCTCCCGTGCTGGCCGGTGCTGGCCGACACACATCCGGGTGTTCTGCTCGAGAGGAGAAAGAGGGAAAATGGCTCAACAGCAGCAGGTGCAGCAGGTGGAACAGCAGCTGCGGCAGAACTGGCGGCAGATTCGTTACCGAATCCTCGACCAGTTCGGTCAGGTGAGCCCGGCGGACCTTGACTCTGCGACGAGCGTCAACGACCTCGTCCAGCGGATCGCGGACAAGACGCACCACAGCGAGCGGTACGTCGAGAACCGACTCCTGGAGCTTGCGGGAGTAGGCGCGGGTGTTCAGGGTGGAGGAATCGCTGGGGAGCGTTTCGCCTCGGGGCTGGGCGGCGAGCAGCAGCAGGGCCAGCCGTTTGGCGGGGGTCAGCAGTAACCCGATAGACGGGTGATCCGACGACACCGGCCGGAACGCGAAACTCCGCCGGGTTGTCGGATGATTACTGGTTCCAGTCGCTCCGGGGATAGTCATTAAATAAGTTGATCATTTGATCT